>JAUVBO010000764.1 GCA_030591195.1 Pseudomonadota bacterium | reverse complement strand
GGCTGCGGCGAAGAACCTGCGGGTAGACAGGCGTCCCGCAGTGATGCAGGTCCCGTGGACAGCAACGCTGGCAGTCCTGATGACAGTCAACTCCCCAATGGCCAAGACACCCTGTCTCCGCCAGTAGAAGGGAACCCAACCGGTAGATTCCTGGTTCAAGGTCGCGACATCATCGATCCGGATGGAAACATTTTCTATCCGATCGGGGCCAATGTCGGACCGCCAATCTTCGATCGAGCGGGAAAATGTGTCTGGTATCTCAACTCACACTGCAAGCAAATGGTCGGCAAGCTGGCGTCGGTGCAGGCATGGGGATGGAACACGCTGAGATTGAACCTTCAATGTTCTGAGATCCCGGCGAACGATCTTCACACGGGTTATGGCCCGGGGGAGATGTTTGTTGCCATCGACAAGATCGTCAACGAGTACACCCCGGCCAAGGTGGTCGTGATGCTCGACTGTCACGACTACATCGCAGAGAACATGGCCATCGGCAGCCCACGATGGAATGACCTGATCTCCTTCTGGAATGAAGCGATCAAGCGATACAAGAACAACCCGTACGTCTGGATCAACTTCGTCAACGAGTGGACGAATGTCAGTGACAACAACCATGAGTACTTCAAGGACTTCACTGAAAAGGCCTACGGCCAACTGGTAGACGCCGGCTTTGGGGGCGTCATGATCATGGATCTTCCCAATTGGTCAGGAAGAATTCAGTTCTTCACATCGCAGGAGAACATCGACTGGTCCAGACAGTTCTGTCAGGTCGTCTGGGACTGGCACGCGTATGGTTCGGTCAATCCCGGTGGCGGTGTCTACGCTGCAGGGATCCGTGGGCAAAGCTGGGATTCAATGCAGCGAGCCTATGATGAGATCATCCCGATGATCGTCGACAACGAGATTCCGGTCCTCGTCGGCGAAATGGGCCATGACTGGAACTCTCAGCGCAAGGAGGCTGACGGCTGGGACTACCAATCGATGCTCTTCAGCGCACGCCTGAACGTGGAGAGACTTCCTGGAGTCGGCATTGGGATGACCGTCTGGCACGGCAACGGCAGCAGTGGCACCACGACGGTGTTCGGGTTGAAAGAGAGCGACAGCCAGATCTTCGATGAGCCAACGGTGGACGGCAATCTCTCTGAGCTGGGAACGAGCTACTGGAAGGCCAGCCAGGAGGCTTCAGCGGCCCCCCCCAGACCCTACCAGGGAGACCTCTCGAGCCACTGCTCGACCAAGCGGTAGCGGTGTTGTGCACACGAAGCACCTGGCCAGTCTTCGCCAGCGGTAGGGAGCCCCGCGTGCCGCAGAGGACGGAGCGTCCCAGGCGGCCTTGAGCCGGAGCAGCTCGCTCCTCTGACCGCCCCGACCCGACGTCGTCAGGCCGCCCTACGGCTGGCCTGGTTCCTTGGGGGGCTTGCCCCCACCGACTGCTGGCGCCGGGGGCCCGGGAGCAGCCCGCGGCGAGGTGGCGATCGTCGTGCACTGTCCAGTGGTCGGGATCTGCACCTGCCGCGACTCCTCAAAGCGTATCGGGCTGCGGCGCAGACAGCCGCCGCTACCATCGACGACCGCGTTGCCGGCATAGCCGCGGCCGCTGACCTGCAGCGTGGGCAGCTTGGCGCGAGCGACTGCGACGATCCGAACCGTCGACTTGCCGAACCCGCCACACAGGGGTGGAGCGCCGCGCTGTCGCACCCTGACCGCCTCGCTGTGCCAGCTGCCATCGATGGTGCAGGCCAGGTCGAGCGCTGGACTCGCAGGAGGGGCGCGAAAGATGTGAAACGTCGTCCGGGCACCCACCGGCGACCTGAAGCTCACCGCCACCCGAACCAGCGCGTGTCCCAGATAGCCGTGCTTCACCGCGACGCTGACCTTGGCTGCCTTCGGCGGCCGCGCAGGCAGCAGGAGCACCGGCTTGGCGGCTCCCAGCGTCACGACAGCGACGCGGAGCTGTTGCCGCCGCAAGCCCTGAACCACGCCCCAGCGCCGCGGCGGCGACGAGCGCGCGTAGAGCACCCTTGGCCGGCTCAAGCCCGCCCTTCGTGCTACGCGGCCGAGCTGGGCGCGCCAGGCGGACGCCGGCCGTGCATCAGCCGTCGTCTGGCCCAAGCCGATGGCCAGGGTCGCGATGACAAATAGCTGGAGGCGACGGGTCGACATGCTCAAGCTCCCTACCGCAGCGGCGGGCCCCTCCCGCGAGCCTACAAGGTCATGATACGCCAGCACCATCAGCGGGGTCGTGCCCTACGGCTCCCCGCCTGCGACGAAGGACGAGGATCATGCCTCGCGGTAGTCCCTCATGCGCCGCATCGGCTGGCCGACCAGCCGCATCGCCCGCCGCTCGGCCTCGTGGCAGATCCGTTCCTCGTCGAGGGTCAACAGCTCGCCGTGCCGCAGCAGCGGCCGGCCGTCGACGAGGACGTGGACCACGTCGCTCGGGTGAGAGGCGTAGACCAGCCCGGCGGCGAGATCGTGCCGGGGCCGCCAGTGGGGGCCCCGGGTATCGAGCAACACCAGGTCGGCCGCCGCGCCCGCCGCGATGGTGCCGCTGTCGGTAAAGCCGAGCGCCCGCGCCCCGCCGCCGCAGGCGAGCTGCAAGATCCGCGCGATCGGCATCGTCGCCGCGTCCCCGGCGAGCTGCTTGCGTTGCAGCCCGACCAGGCGCAGCACCTCGAGCAGGTTGAGGTCGCTGTTCGACGCTGGCCCGTCGGTGCCGAGGGCCACCTGCACGCCGCCGTCGAGCAGTCGATCGAGGGGGGCGACGCCCATCGCGAGCTTCATATAGGTCTTCGGGGTGTGGGCCACCACCACCCGCCGCTCGGCGAGGATCGCGATGTCGTCGTCATCGACGGCGATGCAGTGAGCAGCGATCGTCGGCGCGTCGAAGACGCCGAGCTCGGCCACGTGGGCCACCGGGCTCTTGCCGTGGAGCTCGAGCGACGCCCGCCGCTGAGCCTCGCTCTCGGCCAGGTGCAGGTGCAACGGCAGTCCGTGGCTGACGGCGGCCTCGGCGGCGACGCGCAGGGCCGCCGGGGGGCAGATATACGGTGAGTGGGGGCCGAGGGCGGCACGGATCCTCCCGTCGGCGCTTCCGTGCCAGCGGCGGGCGAAGCCCACGGTGTGCTCGAACGGGACCTGTCCCACTTCCTCGTGCTGCTCGCCACCGAAGCTGCACCAGGCGAGCAGCGCCTTGATCCCGGACTGCTCGACCAGCCGACCCACCTGATCCATCC
>JAUVBO010000231.1 GCA_030591195.1 Pseudomonadota bacterium | reverse complement strand
CACCTCGTTGATCTCGGAGGTCCGCAGGTGCACGCGATTGACCGAGGCGATCAGCTCCATGATCGTGTGCACCCGCGGGTTCTCGCGCTCGATCGCCAGGGCGAGCAGGGTCGAGCGCGCATCGGCGAGGTCGCCGAGGCGCGGATCGGCGAGGATGATCGCCACCCTCGCCTGCCTCAGCCCGGCCCGCCGCAGGTCCCCGGCGTCGGCCGGCAGACCACAGACCGACACCACCCGCGCCGACTGCTCGTCGACGCGAGGCCGCCAGTCGGGATGGGCCGCCCAGAGGTCGGGCTGGGGATCGAGCACCACCACGTCAGGTGGCGGATCTCCCGAGCCCGCCGCCCCGGCGTGGAGCTCCTCGACGATGCCCCGCACCTTGGCGTTGGCGTTGCAGATCACCACGTGCCCGCTCAAGTTCCCGGGATCACCCTGCCGCTCCACATCTCCTCCTTGTCGATCTCGATGAAGGCTGGACGCTCGTTGGCGATCACCACCGCCAGGTCGCCCTCGCGCAGCACCAGCTCCTCGGGCGAGAGCGTCCCTGCCGGGTTGAGCCAGAACCGCGACAGCGGCCGCTCGGGTGGCGAGCGATCGATGCCGAGGGCCACGATCGGCTCGTCGCGCTCGAGGCAGAACAGCTGCAGCGCGCCGTAGGACTGACCGATCAGCTCCGGCGGCACGGGGACGACGTAGATCTCGGCCGAGCTCTCGAAGGTCAGCAGGTCGTCGTAGATCTCGGTCACCCCGGGGTTCATCACCGCCTGGGCGATCAGCTTCTCGCCGTAGCGCCGGGGAAGCACGATCTCGACCCCGGCGAGGTTCCCGGCGCCCGGCAGGCTCTCGTCGGCCTGCAGCTGCACCACCAGCGGCACCCGTCGGTTGCGGCTCGTCACCGCCAGGGTCTCCATCAGCGCCCGGCCGTCGAGGCGCTTCGGGTCGGCCTCGCCGCGCCCGCGCTCGGCCCCCTCCTCGGCGTCGGGCGAGAGCACGATCACCCGCAGCGCCTCGTCGACGCCCGCCTCTTCGAGCACCCGCGGCTCGACCGGGTTGCCCGACAGGGCGAAGACCTTCCGGTAGAGGGCCGGGGCGGGCGCCGGCCGCTCGGTGGCGCCCGGGTGAACGATGACGATGAAGTGCTGATCGCCGAGGGAGGCGTGGATCTGCTCGATCACGTGATCGAGGTGGCGGTTGGCGCCGAGGATCAGCACGTGCTCGGCGACCTGGCTGCCCGGGGGCAGGATCGCCACCTTGCCGGCGCGCTGCATCCGCCGCACGAGGATCGAGACGATCTCACCGGTGAGCATCCCGACCATGCAGATCCCGGCAAACATCAGCACCGTGACCTCGACCCGGCCGAGCAGCGAGATCGGCTCCTTGTCCTCGATCCCGGAGATCAGGACGATGATGATGTGCCAGTAGGACCGCCAGTAGTCACCGAAGGGACCGCTCGCGCCGCCGAGGTTGATCTCGGTCAGGTAGACCGCGTTGGCGCCGACGAACCAGGCGACCAGCAGCCAGACGCAGAGCCGCCCGAGGCGGTAGAGGTGGTAGGTGTGGTTCAGCGCGCTGAGCCAGACCCGGGTGTCGATCAGCGCGCAGTGGATCAAATAGCCGTGGCGCAGGAACTTCAGCAGCCGCAGCAGCCGCAGCAGCCGCAGCATCCGCAGCAGGCGAATCGCGCGCAGGCTGCGCAGCAGGATCATCTCCACGCCGAGCATCAACAGCGTCGGCAGGATCGCCAGCAGGTCGATCACCGCGTAGAAGGTCAGCGGGTAGCTCAACCGATTCGGCGCCGAGTACCAGCGCAGGAGGTACTCGACGACGAAGATGCCGGTGAAGATCAGCTCGATGGTCACCAGCGTCGGGCCGTGCTCAGGCAGGTAGTGCTCGAGGGGCACCAGCACGCAGGAGGCGACGATGCAGAGGAGGATCACGATGTCGGTCCAGAGGCTGAGCCTCGGGTAGCGCGTCCCCTCCTCGTAGGGGGCGACCACCTCGTAGACTCGCTGGCGCAGTGACGGCCGGCGGCCGGATCGCGAGACCGAAGATGACATCGTCGCGTCGCATTCTACTCCCTCCAGGCCTCAAACACGCCATGGGCGTTGTGGCCTGGCGAGCGTTGCCGCTTGAAAGCCTGTCGCAGCTGTGGGCAAAGTCATCGCGAGCTGCCGATTCTCATACCTTCGAGGAGACGTGCATGAAGACTTCGACGACGATCATCACCGCGGTGGCCACGGGCGCGCTCTGCTGCGGCGCCCTGGCCGTGGCGAGCAAGCAGGCCGAGACGCCCGCGCGGAGCCAGGTCCCGGCCCGCTACAAGTGGCAGACCAAGCACCTCTACCAGACCGACAAGGTCTGGGAGCGCGACCGGCGCAAGCTGCTCGGCCAGCTCAAGAGCGTCAAGCTCTGCCAGGGCAAGCTCGGCAACGGCGTCGACACGGTCAAGCGTTGCCTCGACCGGGTCTTCGCCGCCCGTCGGCGGCTGGCCAAGCTCAACGTCTACGCCCGCCGGATCCACGACCAGGACACGCGGGTCTCGAAGTACCGGGCCAGCAAGTCGCTGATGGACAAGATGGACACCAAGTTCAACTCGGCGTCGGCCTACCTCGAGCCCGAGCTGCTCGCCCTGCCCGCGGCCGAGCTGAGCAAGCTCACCGCCGAGCCAAAGCTCAAGGACTACGACCAGTACCTGCGCCAGCTGCTGCGGCGCAAGCCCCACGTGCTCTCGCCGAAGGAGGAGGCGCTGCTGGCCAAGACCACCGAGATGCAGCGCGCCGGCTACAACATGTACTCGACGTTCACCGCGGCCGAGATGCCGTTCCCGATGGTCGCCGTCGGCGGCGGCAAGAAGGTGCGGATGACCCAGGCGCTCTACACCCGCTACCGCTCCGACGACGACCGCAAGGTGCGCAAGCGGGTCTTCGACCGCTTCTTCGGCACCTACAACAAGTACCGGCGGACCCTCGCCGGGATGCTGGCGACCCAGATCAACGCCAACATCACCGTCGCCAAGGCGCGCAAGTACAAGAGCGCGCTCCACGCGGCCCTCGACGCCAACGCGGTGCCGGTCAAGGTCTATCGGCAGATGATCAAGGCGATCCACGGCTACCTGCCGCTGCTGCACCGCTACCTCAAGCTGCGCAAGCGGCTGCTCGGCGTCAAGCAGCTGCGCTACTACGACATGTACCCGCCGATGATCAAGAAGGTCGCGCTGAAGTACCCCTACGACGCGGGACGCAAGCAGATCTCGCGGGCCCTGGCGCCGCTCGGCGACAAGAACGTCGCGGCGGTGACCGCCGGGATGGATCCGAAGAACGGCTGGGTCGACGTCTACCCGAACCAGGGCAAGCGCAGCGGCGCGTACATGGACGGCGGCGGCTATCGCATCCACCCCTTCGTGCTCTGCAACTACCTCGACAACTACGACTCGCTGACGACCCTGGCCCACGAGATGGGCCACGCGATCCACTCCCGCCTGACGAACAGGGCCCAGCCGTTCGCCAAGGCCGACTACACGATCTTCCTCGCCGAGATCGCCTCGACGACCAACGAGGCGCTGCTGATGGAGCACATGCTCGACCGGGAGAAGGACCCGCGCAAGCGGCTCTTCCTGCTCGGTCAGCGGATGGAGAGCTTCCGCACGACGATCTTCCGCCAGGCGATGTTTGCCGAGTTCGAGCTGGCGGTCTACAGCGCCGCCGAGAAGGACAAGCCGATCACCGCCGACCTGCTGACCAAGGCCTACCTCAAGCTGCTCGAGAAGTATTACGGCCACCGGCGCAAGGTGGTGAAGATCGACCCGCGCTACGCCCTCGAGTGGGCGTACATTCCGCATTTTTACTACAATTACTACGTCTTCCAGTACACGACCGGCATGACCGCCGCCACCGCGCTGTCGGAGAAGATCCGCCGCAAGGGCACCAAGGCACGCGATCGCTACATCCAGCACCTGCTCAAGGCCGGCGCCTCGGACTACCCGATCAAGCTGCTGCGCCAGGCCGGCGTCGACCTGCGAACGACCAAGCCCTACGCCGTGGCGATGGGCGTCTTCAAGCGCGCGCTGAACGAGGCCGAGAAGATCGTCAAGCAGCAGAAGCTCGCGCGCTAGACTTGACCGCGCACCGCGCTATTCCGGGCAGCCGTCGTCGTCCTGATCGCCGTCGCGGTCCTCGGGGACGTTGCGGCAGAGGTCGAGCCGGTCGACCACGCCGTCGTTGTCGCTGTCCTGCTCGGCCTCCGGTTGAGGCTTGGGCTTGGGCGGGGCCTCGGTCGGCTCTTCCTCGCGCGTCTCGTCCGGGCGCTCCGCTCGGCCCAGCCGCCACTGCAGGCCGCCGAGGATCCGGACGCTCGGGGTGCCGACCCCGCTGCCGAGGCCGGGTCCGACGGCGACGCTGGCCAGCAGGCCGGCCGGCAGCGGCACACTCACTCCGACCAGCAGCTCGGCCGAGACGCTGTCCTGCTGCTGATCGCCGATCGGCGCCGCGAGCTGCACGTCGGCGACAAGCTCGATCGTCTCCGGCCATCCGCCCCGCACCGCGGCCGAGAGGTGCAGCTCGTCGTCGACGTTCATCACGCCGGTGGTGCCGGCAAAGGCCAGGGTGCGCGCGGGGCGAAAGCGCACGCCGAGGTTGAGCGCCGCGCTGATCCTCGGCCAGTCGAGCGAGGCGATAGCGCGGGGCTCCACCGCCACGCCGCCGTTGCCGAGGTAGCGGTTGGCCGAACCGGTCGGCAGGTCGAGCGGCAGGGCCACAGCGCCGCTGAACGCCCCGACGGTGATGATACGGACCTTCGGCACCAGGCGCAGATCCCCCACGCCGGCGCCGGATGACCGCTGCTCGGGCAGCCCGTCGTGACGAGCCTCACCGCCCTGGGTCAGCGTCAGCGGCAGGGCGAGCCCGATGTCGACGCGGTCCCAGAGCCCGATCGCCGCGGTGAGCTGCAGCCCCAGCTGGTTATCGGTCTCGTCGAACAGCGCCGCGCCGGTGTCACGCCGCAGCACCCGCAGGGGGCTGCGCTCGTAGTGGGCAAACAGCCCGCCCGCTGGCTGCAGGTGGCCCAGCGATCGCGCGGTCTCGGTGTTGAAGTAGCCCAGGCCGCCGGCGCTGGCCCGAAAGCGCTGCAGCGCGAAGCCGGCGGGCTCGGCGGCTGCCGGGGTCGACAGCCCGACGAGCAAGACCGCCGCCAGCGCCAGAGTCCGCCGCCTGTAGCGGACGCGGCCCAGCAGCAGCAGGGTCAGCAGCAGCAACGCGCCCGACCACGAGCTACCGGAGACCCCGGACAGGCTGCACCCACCACCGGCGCCGATCACGGCGGCGGGGCTCAGCCGGCCGTCGCTACTGCCGCCGCCGTCCTCCTGCGCCGGTGCTGCGTCGCCGCTGGCATCCCCGGCGACCGAGCCATCCGCGGGCGCTGACCCCTGATCCACCGACGCGTCGGCCGCCGGCTTGGTCCCGGTGTCAAGAGGCGGCTCGACGGAGGTGTCGACTTGGATCGTGTCGAGCGCGGTTGACTGATCGGCCGTGCCGTCGGTCACCGGCGGCAGATCCCACGAGGCGCCAGAGTCGGTGGTGACATCGGGCGGAGGCGGGCCAAGATCGGCCGGCCCCGAGTCCACGGTGGAATCGACCGAACCCGAGTCCACGGTGGCATCGACCGAACCCGAGTCCACGGTGGCATCGACCGAACCCGAGTCCACGGTGGCATCTGGACCCGGCCCCGAGTCCACGGTCGAGTCGACCGGCCCCGAGTCGACGGTGGAGTCGACCGTCGCGTCAGCACCTGGGGTCACGATATCGAAGACATGCGCCGTGTCGTTGTCCGGTGCTGCGGTG
>JAUVBO010000687.1 GCA_030591195.1 Pseudomonadota bacterium | reverse complement strand
GGCTAGCGCCGCGACCAGCGCTCGTACAGGGCGAAGGCGGCGATCGTCATCCCGTCCCAGATCTCGCCCGCGGCGATCGCCCGATCGAGCTCGGCGACCTCCATCACCAGCACCTCGAGCTCCTCGGTGGGCTCGGGTGCGGCCGGGACCTGACGCAGATCCTCGGCGAGGTAGACCTGGCACAGCTCGTTGGACACGCCGTTGTACGGGGCGAACTCGCCGATCCGACGCCAGCTGTCGGCCAGACGGCCAGCCTCCTCCCGCAGCTCGCGGCGGGCATTTTCCAGCGCCGCGACACCGCGCTTGATACCGCCAGCGGGAAACTCGACGCTCGGTCGGCCGACCAGGTAGCGGTGCTGGCGGGTCAGCACCAGCCGCCCATCGGCCAGCCGCGGCACGATCATCGTCGAGCCAGGGATGCTGATGTAGTAGTAGTCGCCCGCCTGGCCATCGGGCTGCTGGTAGCGGTCGTGAGCCAGGTCATAGTAGTCGCAGCTGAAGACCGTCTCGCGGTGGAGGCGGGTCCACTTCGGCGGCGCCTCGTGCTCGCTTTCGCTCATCGTCCGTCGGCCATCTCTCAGCCGCCCCGGGCGGCCGCCGCCTCGATGAACCGCGTCAGGCGCTGCTCGCCGTCGTCCTCGAAGGTAATGAACTTGATCCCCTCGCCCCCCGTGGCCGGCGCGTTGGAGACCACCTCGCCGCGGGCGGCGATCGGCCGCGGGTCGTCGGGCAGCGAGAAGCTCAGCCTCAACGTCGTCCCCACCGGGTGGGGCACGGCGTGGTCGAAGTAGACCCCGCCCTCGCCGACGTTGGCCGCGCAGCGGAGGTAGGCCGCGCCCTCGGCGACCTCCTCGAACCACAGCTCGAGATCGACGCGGTAGCTGGCCCGTCGCTCTTGCTCTCGTCGATCGCCGAGGTGGCGACGATCCGCCGACTCACCCTGATCGCGCTGCCGCTGGTCGCGCCGACGCCGCTCTCGCTCTCGTCGATCGCTCATTGGTCGGCTGCCCCCGGCGCGGGCTGAACATACCGCTCCTCGACCTGATCGAGGATCGCCCGGGTCCAGCCCTGGACGAAGGGCAGCAGCGCGAGGCTGACCACCGGCGGGGTCAGCAGCGGCTTGAGCAGGTCGGCGACGTTGACCCAGACCAGCTGGCCGAGCTTGCCCCAGATCACCACGCCAGCCGCCGTCTTGAGGTGCTCGGGCTTGAGCACGTTGTCGTTGGTGCGGATGTGGACCAGCGCCAGCGCGCCGGCCAGCTGGCACGGGGTGTAAACCAAGATCCCCGGCACTCCGAACATGCTCACCGCGCTGGCGGCCGGGATCAGCTGCTCGACCACCGCCTCCTTGACCTTGGCCGCCGCCAGCCCCCGCTGCTCGGCAGATGCCGAGCCCCAGTCGGTCGACGCCAGCTCGCGCCAGCCCTGAGCCACGGCGGCGACGCGCCTCGCGACCTCGCCCGGATCACGAACCTTGTCCAGGTGTCGGCTCGCCCGTCGCAGCTGCTGCAAGATCTTCATCGTCATCACCACCAGGTGCGGGAGCAATCCCCGGCCGGTAGTATACTGCGGCCTCCTCCGGAGCAAAGGGGCGACAGCGATGAGGATCTACGATCGGCCGGAGATCAGCGCGGCCTACTTCTTCCCCCGGCCGTGCGACCCCTTGCCGCGCACCGAGCACGCGGCGCCGCTGGACCTGCGCAGCGACGATGGCACCCGCCTCGGCGCCTACTGGTGCCGTCCGTTCGAGGGCGCGACGACGATGCTCTACTTGCACGGCAACGGCGAGATCATCGCCGACCAGCTCGAGCACTGGCCCCGCTGGGCTGCGGCTGCCGGCGCCAACATCCTCTTCGTCGACTACCCCGGCTATGCCACCAGCGACGGCTCACCGTCGCTGACGGGCTGCTGTCGGGCGGCCACGGCCGCGCTGGGCTATCTGCTCGACCGGCCACCCGGCGAGGTCCCCCGAGTGATCGTCGCGGGCCGCTCGGTTGGATCGATCTTCGCCATCGACGCCGCGTCGGCCCGGGCCGACGATCCGCGGATCGGCGGCTTGATGCTCGAGAGCGGCATCGCCGACCTGGTGCAACGCTTCGAGGACCGGCTTCCCTACGAGCGCCTCGGCATCGACCGCCAGGCGCTGTTCGGTGCCCTGGCCCGGGACTTCGACCACCAGGCCAAGCTCGAGCGACTCCGCTGCCCGGTGCTGGTGCTGCACACCCGGGACGACGGGCTGGTGCCCTGCTGGCACGGCGAGCACCTCGCCCGCTGGGCCGGCGAGCGCCTGCATCACCTCGAGCTGTTCGACCGTGGCGACCACAACACGATCCAGTGGCTCAACGCGAAGGCCTACCGGGCGCTGGTGCTCCGCTTCGTCGCCGAGGTCGCGCTCGAGGATTAGAACACTGCTGGCTTCAGGGGGAGGCGGCGCGCTAGAGGCTGGCGTAGAACTGCCGCAGCCGGGCGTGACGGCCCATCACGTAGATGTGCCCGGTGCCACCGCCGGTCGTGCTCACCTGATGGTAGCGCACCACCTGCCGGCGAAGCTGGATCGTGGTCTCGCCGGCGAACGGCGTCAGCGCCTCGGGCGGGATGGTCAGCGTGCCGGTGTCCTTGACGATGCAGGCGGTCAGCGGCACGTAGTCACCCATCGACGGGGTGCTGCTGACGACGAAGACCTCCATGAACGCGTCGGGCTGGCCCGGGGTCCACGAGACGTTCAACCCACCGTTGGTCGTCACCTGCTGGCCGGTGGCGTTGTAGTCTGGCGGGCTGGTGATCGCGAACGGCTGGGGAATCGCGTTGCCGACGAGGGTCTGGGCGGAGATGTCAGCGCCACCGGCAAGCTGAACATCGAACGGCGAGCCGAGCGAGATGTAGGCCGGGTCGAAGAAATCCGAGAAGGTCACCGCGCCCTGCTTGAGCTTCGGCGGCTCGTCCTCGTGGAAGTAGACGAAGCCGAGCGGATCGGGATCCCCCGGATCGTCCCAGTTGGCCTCCTCGAGGACGATGTTGCCCGGGGCGTCGGCGACGACGAAGGTCACCTTGCCCGCGCCCTTGCCCACGGTGTGGGTGTAGTACTCGCCGGTGTAGCCCATCGAGTGCTCGACGGTGAAGGACTGGCGGCAGCGGCCGGTGGCCACCGACCAGACCTCGCGGTCGTCGGCCGGGGGCGCGGCGTAGGAGATGATGCTGGCCTCACCCTTGGCGAGGTGGCCGGTGATCGACGTGTCACCCTCGCGAAACTGATTCAGCAGCCGCAGCTCGCCGACGATGTCACCCGGGTTGTGGGCCGGCTTGGTGATGCAAGCGTTGTTGCTGCACACCTGATCGATGGCGCAGTCGCAGGCAACCGGGTTGGTCGGATTCGTTGGGTCGGTCGGATTCGTCGGATTCGTCGGGTCGGTCGGGTTCGTCGGGTTGGTCGGATCCGTCGGGTTGGTCGGATTCGTCGGGTTGGTCGGATCCGTCGGATTCGTCGGGTTGGTCGGGTTC
>JAUVBO010001000.1 GCA_030591195.1 Pseudomonadota bacterium | reverse complement strand
CCAAGCCCCAGCCCAACGGCGCCGCCTGCGGCACCAACAACGCCGCCTGCCAGAGCGCCCAGTGCGTCGACGGCGTCTGCTGCAACGAGATCTGCGGCGGCATGACCTGCATGCGCTGCGACGTCACCGGCAAGGAAGGCACCTGCTCGCCCGTGCCCGCCGGCACCGACCCCGACAGCGAGTGCCAGGGCACCAACCCGATCTGCGCCGGCAGCTGTGACGGCACCGGCCTCTGCGATTTCCCGGGCGTCGACACCGAGGGCGACCGGTCGTGCGGCGAGGCCGCCGGCATCCCCGCGGTGCTGATCCACCACTGCGCCCTGGGCGGCTGCTCGACCGTCGGCATCCCCACCACCTGCAACTTCGCCAAGTGCATCCCGGCCAGCAGCCAGCCCCAGTGCCTCGACGGCTGCCGGGGCATCGGCGACTGCATGACCGACAGCCTCTGCGACCGCACCGGGGCCCACGGCCACCCCACGGGCCGAGGGGTGTGCATCGACCCCCAGTCGATCGCCACCGCCAGCGGCTCGATCGCCACGACCCTCGCCGGCCTCGCCGGCAAGACCCACGTCAAGATCCTCGCCGGCAACTACGCCGAGCAGCTGTCGATCACGTCGACCGTGACCCTCGTCGCCGATGGCACGGTCCAGGTCATCCCGGGCCCGGGCACGGCCATCTCCGTCAGCGGCAGCGCCGAGGTGGCGCTGCAGGGCCTGACGATCACCGGCGCCGTCAGTGACGGCGATGGCATCGAGTGCCGCAACAACGCCTCGCTGACCGTGGTCGAGTCGCTGATCGAGTCCAACCAGGGGCAGGGGATCGACGGCTTCGAGTGCAACGTGACCCTGCACCGCAACACGATCAAGGGCAACCAGGGCGGCGGCGTCAGCCTCGCCAACGGCCAGTTCGAGCTGGTCAACAACGTCATCGTCGAAAACGGAAAGACATCGAGCATCATCGGAGGGGTCCAGCTCTCCAGCGCAGGAGCGACCACGCTGGTCAACAACACCATCGTCGGCAACGTCGCGATGAGCGGCGGCACAGCCTGCATCAACTGCGGATCGGCGATCCAGAACTCGAACACCATCGTCTGGGGCAACCTCGGCGGCAGCCCGTACCTCGCCTGCACCTTCGAGCACTCAACGGTGGAGGGCGGTGCGCCGGGCGTGGGCAACAGCAACCAGGACTGCAACCTCGACGCCGACTACAAGCCTCAGGCCGCGGCGTGCTTCGACAGCGGCGACGCCACCGCGGCCGCGGTGACCAGCATCGACCGGGACGACAAGCCCCGGACCCAGGGTGCGGGCGTGGACCTCGGCGCCTACGAGGTCCAGTAACCCCGGACGCGGAGCGCTCGGGACGAAAATTCGCAAACTCGGGGCCCTGCGCGACGAATTCGCGGAGAAGCACGACGTGAGTCGGGTGCGAGAGCGGTGGAAACAGCGATTTCCCTAGGAGTCAGGCAAGGCGTGGATTCCGGCCTTGGCGCGTCCTACATTATCGCCTATGGTGCGACCCGTCTCAGGGGGGAACGCGATGCGACCAGCTCCATTGCTACCGACCCTGCTGTTCTTGGGGGTCTCCGGCCTTACCACCACCCGCGCCACCAACGCGGCCGCCAACCAGGCCGCACCCGACGGCGGCCGGGCCGCGGTGCTGCCGCTCGAGCGCGCCGAGCCGGTGAGCTCGGACGAGGCCGCGGCGGTGACCGGCGCCCTGCGCGGCGCCCTCGGCGAACGCCAGGTGGCAACGGTCGACGCCGCGGTGGTCCAGCGCCTGCAGGAGGTGATGCCGCGCTCCTGCACGACCCACGCCTGCATGGAGCGGGTAGCGGATCTGGTCGACGCCCAGGTGCTGGTCGGCGGCCGCTTGCAGCGCGAGCAGAGCGACTCGTGGACGGTGCAGCTCTGGGTCTACGACCGCCGCCACCAGCGCCAGGCCGCACCCGTGCGCCTGGCCACGGCCCAGGACCGCTGCCGCGACTGTAGCCTGACCGCCGTCTCGCGGCTGGGCGCCGGCATGCTCGCCCGGCTGCTGCAGCGGGCCCAGACCCAGGGCGAGACCGCCGCGCTGGCGGTGCGCTCGCGGCCGAGTGGCGCGGTGGTGCGGATCGACGGCACGCCGATGGGCGTGACCGACATGACCTTCGGCGTCACCCCCGGCCGCCACGTCGTGACCGTCAAGAAGCGCGGCTACCGCCTCGCCGCCCACACCGTCCAGCTCGCCCCGCGGGAGCGCCGCAACCTCGCCGCCACCCTGCAGCCCGACCAGGCCGACAGCAGCATCAAGCGCCACTTCCGCTGGATGAAGTGGGTGCTGGCCGGCGGCGCCGCCGCGAGCCTCGGCGCGGGGATCGCCCTCTGGGCCGCCGGCCGCGACGAGCAGGACGGCGGCCGCGGCGCCCTGCAGCCGGAGCTGCGCAACTACCGCACGCCGGGCATCGCCCTGACCGTGGCTGGCGCGGTGCTGGCCGGCGGCGCGGTGACGCTGTTCTTGCTCGACCGGCCGAGCGAGGTCTCGGTGGCCGCGGGCCCGGGAGGAGCCGCCCT
>JAUVBO010000788.1 GCA_030591195.1 Pseudomonadota bacterium | reverse complement strand
GCTTTCTTTCCCTTCGTCGCCCTGACGCGACACGAAAAGGGGGGAACCATGAAATACACGCTGACTCTTCTAACGACCATGGTGCTGGCGGCTTGTGGCGACAATGACAACGTCGGAGGCCCTGGTGACCCGATCCCGGGCGCGGGCACTATCCCAGCGCCCGCGCCTGAGCCGGGTAGTGGACCGGGCGAGATCCTCAGCCAGTCGTCGGCGATCAGCGAGTGCGGCGGCTTCATCGAGGCGGAAAGCCAGGCGGGGACCTTCAGCGCGAATAGCTACTGCGACGCCGAGGTGCTCGACTGGTCCTTCGACGCCGCCAGCGGCACGCTCGGGCTGAGCAACAAGCGGGTGCTGCTCAACTGCTGCGGCGATCACAAGATCGAGGTCACCAAGCAGGGCGACGCCTTCGTCATCACCGAGACCGACGCCCCCTCCAGCGGGGGTGGCCGGTGCCGCTGCATGTGTGTCTTCGACTTCAGCGCCGAGGTCCAGCTGAGCCCGTCCATCAAGGGCAAGATCTCGATCAAGCTGGTGCGCGAGGTGACCGACAGCGGCGACGGCCCGCAGGAGGTCTTTGCCGGTACGATCGACCTCGATACTAAATCGGGCAGCGAGGTCGTCGCCGCCGGAGACGTCGGTCCCTGGTGCGAGAGCCAGCCCGCGCCGCCCGAGGCCGAGGTCGAGCACACGCCCGCGCTCAGCGAGTGCGGTGGCTTTGCCACCAACAGCGACGACGCCGACAGCTTCGCCGCCGCCTACTGCGACGCCGAGGTGCTCGCCTGGTCGTACGACGCCCAGACCCAGCAGCTCAAGATCTCTGACAACCGGGTGTTGCTCAACTGCTGCGGCGACCACACGATCGACGTCGCCAAGCAGGGCGACACCTACATCGTCACCGAAATCGACGCGCCCGAGGGCGGCTCGGGACGCTGCAACTGCATGTGCGTCTTCGACCTCGCCACCACCATCGAGGGCGTCTCGGGCGACACGATCAAGCTGCAGCTCACCCGGCAGGTCCAGGAGCAGGGCAGCGCGAGCGCGAGCCTGCTCTTCGACGGCACGCTCGATCTCTCCATCGGGGCGGGCACCGAAATCCTCGATCCCTCCGACGTCGCACCTTGGTGCGAGCAGTAGCGCTGCCCCGTCGCTCCTCCGGGCTACTCGTGCACGCCCGTGCCGTAGGAGCTGTTGTAGGGCGGGTCGTAGGTCGGCACCCGCCCCGGCCTGACCCGCCCGCCAAACAGCTCCTCGAGGTCGAAGCCGACGTAGGGGCTGTAGATCGGATTGGTGCACTCGGCGTCCCAGCCGCTGGCGACCCACATCTGCATCTCCTCGGGCACGAAGATCACCGAGTGCATGTTGTGGTTGTTGCCCACCGCCCAGTTGCCGTCCTTGAACTCGCTGCAGGGGAAGCTCTTGCGGTCGCTCTCCGGGCGCAGGTCGAGCGGATCGCGCATCAGGTCGATCGCCATCTCGACGTCGATCCGGCCGAAGGCGTAGTCGGGGGCGTCCTCGGCCAAGTCGAGGTGCGGCGCGAAGCTCTCGCCGGTGAGCCGCTCCCGGAGCCTGGCGTGGCGGGTGACGCTGCTGCTGTCGAGGTTCTCGATCAGCTTCATCGGCTGGTAGTTCATCACCTCGGTGAAGGCGAAGTGGTTCGCCGCGTAGAGCACATCCTCGACGTCGATCGACCTGACGCCGACGCCAGAGGCGGTGATCTCGAACAGCGCGGCGCTGCGGCTCGGCCCGTGGGTCACGATGAAGATCTGACACGCGGCGTGGTCGGTCTGCTCGATCAACGTCCGCGCCTGCTCGACGGTGCTGGCCCGCTGGAGGATGTTCGTCAGCTGCTGCATCGGCGGCCGCCCGTCGAGGTCACGGTGAGCCTCGGTGCAGCCGTTCTCGTCGACCGCCACCGAGAGACCAGCCTCGTTGATCCCGGTGAGCGTGCTGATCATCCCCGGCCAGGCGACCGAGATGTGCTTCAGCCCCTCGTCCGGCTGGCGGACGATAATCAGCGGGTTGTTGAGAATGCTGTCGATGGCGATCCAGTCCATGTTCCGGCCGTGGATCAGCTTGCCGTCGACGGTGGCGGGTCCGCGAGCGACAAACTGGGAGCAGGCGAGGGCTCCGGCGGCAAAGGGCGCGTGGCGGGGGATCAGGTCCTCGAGGATCCCCAGCAGGCTACTCAGGCCAACGCAGTCGGCCGCCGGAACGCGCTGCTCGACGCCGTCGGCGAGGCCCTCGCACTCTGCCTTGATGAAGTCGTAGGCGTTGCGCCGGGCGAGCTCGATGTACGTCTCCCCCGGCTCGCCGTCGGCCTGGGGCCCGTTGTTGCGGAACAACCCGAGGGCCGCGCGCCAGATCGCGTCGGCCTCGATGCCGTCCCAGAAGTCGCCGATCTCCCGCTTCATCAGCACGCCGTGCTGGTAGCCCATCTGATAGTGGCTCCCGGCGAGGATCAGCACCCGGACCCCGTTCGACGCCTCCGGCGACAGCAACCGCGCGCCCTGCATCAGCCGCTCGTGCGACCACTGCCTCGGGTCGGCAGGCTCCTCCGGCGGCGCCGCACCGGCGTCGCTGCCAAGGGGGCCTGGTGCCGGCTGGTCATTGGCGGCCGAACAGCCGCAGAACGCGACGGCGCACACCAGCGCCATCGCACGACGAAGCTCGCTCTTCGTGATCAACGTTGTTTCCTGTCGTCTGTGGTGGTCCCGACGATTGCAAGGAGGGGGCCACCTTGGCACCCGCGACCAGGCACCGGATTCCACAATGTTGAGCGCCCGGGCACGTTCGAGTGCCGCCTGCCGTCCTCACCTTCGTGGCGGATCGAGGCTCCGTCACGTGCGGATCAAAGAGGAGCTCTGGCGGAAAGTCGGGAGAGCCGACCAACGAGACGCCCAGCGCCAGGAGCTGAGCTAGCTGATCGGCATTGGGGCCTAGAGCGGCTGGAACAGCAGCTGGTTATCCTTGAACAGCGGGATCAGGACCACCTGGCGCTTGGTGTCGAGGCCGATGTCGGCGGGCGCCTGCAGCCCCTCGACCAAGGGCTCGAACTTCTCGCCCGCGGCATCCACCCGGTAGACCGCGTGGCCCGCCCAGCTCGAGACGAGGAAGCTGCCGTCAGCCAGCCGGACGATGCCATCGAGCGAGCCCTTCGGCGCCTTGGTGCCGGCGAGCCGCTTGCCAT
>JAUVBO010000386.1 GCA_030591195.1 Pseudomonadota bacterium | reverse complement strand
CCGGCTCCGGCTCCGGCTCCGGCTTCGGCGCTGGAGCCACCGCGCCCACGCCCACCGCCTGTAGCTCGGAGGTGTCGAGGGACCAGCCCTCGTCGCTGGCCACGGACGAGGCGAGGCCATCCTGCGCTGCGGGTGGAGGCGCAGGCTGCGCCTCTTCGTCGTCCTCGTCGTCCTCGTCGAAGTCGACCTCGACCTCGACCAGCGAGTCGTCGTCGTCGATATCGACGGTCGACGCCGCGTCGACGGGAATCGGCGGCTGCTGGTCGTCCGGTTGCTCCAGGGATCGACCCCAGAGGTGCAGCTCGTCGTCACCGTTGGTGGATCGTAGATCTTCCGCGGCCATGAGATCGCCTCGTGGGGAGCAGTGGTTAGCAGGTGGCTCTGAGGAAAAGCCGGTCCATGTTATTGGAACAGCGGACGCGGAACAAGGATCTTCAAGCGCGTGGGTGGGTGGGGATCAGGGCTTGATCGCGCCGAGCCCTGGATGAGTTGCGCCGTGAGTCGAGCTGCTGTCGCCGGAGTCCGAGTCGGGGGCCGCGTCCACCGATCCCGGCGGCGCGGGGTCCGAGCCGGGAGGGCTCGGATCTTCAGTCGTGTCCTGGCGGCGTGGCGGTCGCGTCCTGGGCGCTGTCGGGTCGCTGTGGCGCCCGACGGAGCTCGCGATCTGGTCCGCTTGCCCTGGCTGGGGGGTGGTTCGGTCGCGAGGACCGAACAGCTCCGCGAGCTCGTCGCTGAGCCGCTTGACGCGCCCGTCCGCACCGGACGGGGACGGCGGCACCGGGGTCGAGTGCTGCTCGCGGTCGGGTGGCGGCATCGGCGGTGGCGCGATGCCGGCCTCGATCGCGCCCGGGAGCCGGTGGGCGTCGCGCAGGTAGACCCGGTCGGTGAAGCAGTCGCGCAGGGCGAGGCGTAGATCGTCCATGGACTGGAAGCGAGTCGCTGGATCCTTCTCCAGGCAGCGGAGGATCGTCGTGTTGGTCGCCACGTCGATCTTCACCGACCGGTCGCGGTTCAGCGGCGGGACGACCTTGCCCGATACGTGGCCATTGAGGATGTCGATCGGCCGGTCGTAGTCGAAGGGGACCACGCCGAGCAGCATCTCGTAGAAGAGGATCCCGAGGGAGTAGATGTCCGAGCGATGGTCCACCTGCAGGCCCTGCGCCTGTTCTGGCGACATGTAGTGGGGCGTGCCGAAGACCATCCCGGCCTTTGGTTGCAGCCCGGGGCCGAGGTTGTCCTTGGAGAACTTGGCCACGCCGAAGTCGAGCAGCTTGACGAAGTCGAACGAACCCTCCGGCTCGACGACGAAGTTCTCGCCGGTGCGGCGGACGATCCGACGGCGGCCCTCGCGGGAGATCAGGTAGATGTTGTCCGGCTTGAGATCCTGGTGGACGATGCCGAAGTCCGCCGCCGCGCCGAGCGCCCGGGCGATCTGGTTGACCACGTTGACCGCGTTGAGCACCGGCAGGCGGCCGTCGCGGGCGAGGATGTCCTCGAGGCTCTCGCCCTCGAGCAGCTCCATGACGAAGAACAGCGACCCGTCGGGCGCCTCACCGAAGTCGGTGACGTCGCAGATGTGCGGGTGGCGAACCTGGCTGGCGGCCCGCGCCTCGCGCAGGAACTGATTCGCCGCGCCCTTGCGCGAGGCAAAGCGCTCGTGCAGGACCTTCATCGCCACGGGTTTTTGCAGCATCACGTGCTCGGCCTTGTAGACGACACCCATGCCGCCCTCGCCGAGGATTCCGTGGATCTTGTAGGAGGTGATCGTCTGGCCGACTCGCTGCATCACCTCGGGGCCGTAGAGCGGCGCACCGTCCGCGGCGCACCGATCCGCCGGTGCAGCGTAGCGACGCTGACACTGGGGACAGACCAGCTCCGGCTTAGAACCCATAATAGTATTCGTTGCTCGTGACGGCGCAGTATCCCACGCCGGGTCGACACCGTGCAACCACGACAGCTTCGCCAAATTCAGCGCGGTCCCTTGCTCCGCATTCTTCGCTCCGCTTCGCTCCGCTCCGCTTGCTCCGCCATGCTGGGCGCGCTAGGATGCTCGCCAAACGGCCCGGAGGCGGCGATGCGCAAAAAACTAAGTGTCCTTCTCGGGTTGGCGCTGCTCGCGACCCTGCTTTGTGGCTTCCGCCCCTTCGCCAAGGTCACCAGCGTTTGCCCGAAGTGCAAGCAGAGCAAGAGCGACGTGGTGGTGATGCAGTCGGGGATCAAGATCCGCTGCAACGTGGCCGCCCAAAACGATGACTACTACGTCGTCGAACGGTACGGCGAGTACCGCGCGGTGCCCAAGGCCGACGTGGCCTCGGTGGTCTGGCGAACCTCGAGCGCTGCCGTCGCGAGATCGGGCGATCAGGTGATCCTGACTGACGGGGTGGTGCTCCACGGAAGCATCGTCCGCGAGGTCAAGGGCATGTACTTCATCGTCAAGATGGGCAAGTGGCAGCACGTCGCCTGGATCAACCTGATCCAGGGCGTCTACAAGGCCGGCACGGCGTATCGGTTCAAGTAGGGCGGGAACCCCCCCGGAGCTACTCCAGGCCGTAGTCGGACTACTCTAGCCCGTACTCGGCACGGTGCTCGAAGAGGCGCATCAGGTTGTCCGAAAACGCCACGCCCTTGTCCAGCAACAGCACCTGGCCGGTCATCGCGTCGAGCAGGCCACTGCACAGCGCCAGGGCAGCCTCGCCCACTTGCTCGAGCTCGATGAAGTAGTCGTCGCTGTGGTAGCGGCGGAGGAACGACTCGAACTCCTCACCGAAGGTCGCCACCAGCGACTCGGTGGAGACCGGGCGGGAGCGGATGATGTTGATGTTCGCCCGCTCCTCTTCGAACATGTGCTTGGCCATGTAGCGGCAGAAGGTCTCGATCACCGTCTTGGAGACGGCGACGAAGTCGTAGCCCGGGTAGTAGGTGTCGGGGCCGTCGCACGAGGTGCCGATGGTATAGCGCGGGTAGCTGCCGAAGAGCTTCTTGATCCGCTGGACGTGGTCGATCATCGGCCAGGCGCTGTACTCGAGGCTCTTGAACAGCGAGCGCTTCTTGAGGCTCTCCAGGCCGCCGCCAACCTGGGCGAAGGAGACGTTGGAGACGAAGACGAAGACCGAGTCGTGGGTCTGCTTGACCCGCTCGAGCAGCGCGTCGGTCTCCTTGGCCTGGGCCGCGTCGGCCTCGATGATCTCCGGCTCAGGGGCGCCTCGCTTGGCGAATCGAGCCTTGATCGCCTCCTCGTCGGCCGAGCCCCACTTGTTGGTCAGGTAGACCTGCGCCCCCTCGCCGCCGAAGGCCAGGCCGATGGCCAGACCGAGTCCCTTGGTCCCGCCGGTGATCACCACCGCCTTGCCGTTGAAGTCGTTGCGGATCATCGTTGGTGTCCCACCCAGGTCGGGAAGGAGGCCGTCCCGTCAAGTGGCCATGGCCAATCGGGGAGCGATCCGGAGGCGCTGGCCGATCGGGGCCGCGATCAGGAGGCCGCGGCCTTTTCCTTGTCGTTGACCACCTGACAAAGGAGGTCGACGAGCTCCGTGATGTTGGTCAGCCTGGAGAGCTCCGCGCGCGGGACTTTGACCTTCAGCTCGCGCATGCTGCAGGAGACGATCTCGACGATGTCCAGGCTGTTTGCGCCGAGATCCTTCATCGACTTGTCGGGGTCGATCTGCTCCTCGTCGATGTCCTCGATGGTATCGATGAGGTGGTTCTTTACCACGTCTAGCACTTGCTCTCTGGTGACCATCTTCGCTTCCTTGTTAACCGCTACCACAAACGCTGGCTGGGATCGCCGGCCGCCGCCGCTGGTAGCGCCCAGCGCGGTGTGTCTTTTACAGCTTCCAGCCCTCAATCGCAAGGGAATTAGCGCCGCTCACGGGACCTCGATGGGCGCGGGCGCGGATCCTGACCATCGCTGGATCCTGCTCACATTCCGAGCTGATGGCGTCGCTCGAGCAGACGCATCATGGTGTCGGCGAAGGCGACGCCCTTGTCGACCATCACCACCTGGCCGTTGAGTGCGTCGAGCATGCCACTGCAGAGCGCCAGCACGGCGTCGCCGATCTCCTCGGGCTGGATGAAGTACTCTTCCCCAGCGTATTTTCCAACGAATTCCTTGTACTCGTCACCGAAGATCTCCTGCACCGCGTCGGTCAACACGTTGCGGGTTCGCAGCATGTTGATCCGGATGTCCTCGTCGGCGAGGTGCTTGGAGATGTAGCGGCAGAGGGTCTCCATCACCGCCTTGGACACGGCGACGAACTCGTAGTGGACGAAGTAGTTGTCCGGGCCGTCGCTCGAGATCCCGACGACGTAGCGCGGGTAGCGCCCGAAGACTCCCTTGATCTGCTGCAGGTAGGCCACCAGCGGCCAGGCCGAGTACTCGAGCGACTTGAGCAGCGAGCGCCGCTTGTAGCTCTCGATGCCCCGGGCAGGCTGGACGATGCAGACGTTGGAGACGAAGACCTCAACCGCCTCGTGCTTCTCGTGGATCATCGCCATCAGCTCGGCGGTGTCCCCGTCGTGGCTGACGTCGGCGTCGACGATCGTCGGCACCGGCGCGCCGATCGCCTCGAACTTGGCGCGCACTTCGTCCTCGTTGGCCGAGCTCCATTTGTGGGTCAGGTAGACCGAGGCGCCCTCGCGGCCAAAGGAGAGCCCGGTGGCGAGGCCGATGCCCTTGGTGCCGCCGGTGATCAGCACCGCCTTTCCGCGGAAGTCGTTACGCATCTTCGAAGCTCTATCCTTTTTTGTCGCCGATGAAGTTCTCTTCGATCAGCGCCAGGGTCTCCGGTCGGGAGAAGCAGATCTGGTGCATCGCGGTCTCCGCCGTGCGCGCCTGCTCGAACGCCT
>JAUVBO010000425.1 GCA_030591195.1 Pseudomonadota bacterium | reverse complement strand
GTGCGGGCATCGCCCGGTGAAGCGCGGCCAGACCGAGCAGCAGCCCGGACCCGCCGAGCAACAGCGCCGGCGAGAGACCCTTGGCCCAGACTCCGATGGTCCAGAGCGCGCCGAGCGCCAGGGCATGGCCAGCGTAGACCAGCCACGGACGATCGAAGGCCCGCGCCGCGACGAAGGCCGCAGCGGCGTAGAGCGGCCAGGTCCAGAGCGCCGGCCGCAGGTCGGGGGTCGCCTGCAGCGCCAGGGGCACCAGCAACAGGCTGACCGCGCCGACGAATCGCTGGAGGTCCTGCGAGAGGTCGACGCGGCCACGACGCCAGCGCATCGCCAGCACGCCGAGCCCGGCGAGGTATGGCAAAAACGCGAGCCCGTAGTAGGCCAGCGGCAACGGCTGCTCGGCATAGCCGAGGGCCCCCTCGAGCCACTGCTTGGCCACCAGCAGCGCCCCCGCAAAGGGCGCCGGCAAGAAGAAGTAGGCCAGCAGGCCCGCCGTCGCTGCCAGGTAGGTCAGCGCGCTGCGCCCATGGTCCAGCGCACCACGGGCGAAGAACAC
Source organism: Pseudomonadota bacterium (assembly GCA_030591195.1). The sequence goes on along the minus strand of JAUVBO010000425.1, from coordinate 4,092 downwards.
CGCGCCCACCGCCGCGGCCGTGAGTGCCACTAACCGCGACGGAAGGTCGAAGTAGCCGAGCCGCACCAGGCCGCAGATCGCCAGCGCCAGCGCCGCCAGCAACACCCCGTAGAGGCCCAGGCCGAGCGCCGCCAGCCGCGGCGCGAGATCCTCGCGCTGGCGCAGCCGGTGCTCGACCACCAGCAGCAGCGCCGCGAGCGGGGCAACCAGCGCAGCGAAGCGCGTCGGGTCGAGCGGCACGGCCACCTGGACCCGACCTACCAGCACCACGAAGGCCCACAGCGCCCCGCCGCCGAACGCGAGGATCGAGCCGCGCAACCGCGGACGGAGGTGCTCGAGGCCGAGCAACCCGCGGCCGAGCGCCACCAGGCCGACCCCCACGAACACGAGCAACCACGAGCCGGCGCCGGCCACGGCGCACGGGGCCACGGCCAGGGTCAACGCGGCGAGGACGAGCCAGCTCTGGAGGGCGAGCTTGATCGCCCCCCGCTGCTGGAGGCCGGCGATCAACGCGACCATCACCCCCTGGGCGCCGAGCGCCAGGGTCGCGGTCAGCAGGGCGAGCAGGCTGCCGGTCAGTGGACCGTGTTGACGCACCAGCAGGCCGGCGAGCTCGCCGCTGGCGACGGTCGCCAGCGGCAAGAGCGCCGCGGCGAAGCCGAAGAGGATCCGCCCCACGGCGTGGGCCTGCCGCCGGACGCTCAGCGCGTAGCCCGCCGCGAAGAAGCCCCCCGCGTAGAGGTGCAGCGCCGCCGCTGCGACCACGTGCATCAAGGTATTGGACAGCTCGTGCCAGATCAGGCGCAGGAAGTGCAACGAGCCGAACACCACCAGCAGCCCGCCTGCCAGCCAGAGGCTGTTCTCATAGAGGAAGCGCCGCAGCGAGCGCGACCAGCGCGATTCCCGCTCGAGCAGCCGCTCCTCGGCCGCTCGCGCCTGTTTCACCTCGGGCGCCAGGTCGAAGGCTGCCCGCGCGACGGCCTCCGCCACGCCGGCGGGTCGGTCCTCCACCGGCTGGACGTCTACCCGAGCCCGCGCGAGCTCGACCTCGCGCCGTTCGGCCACGACCTCGGCCTCGAAGGCGAGGTGCGCGTCGGCCTCGTCCTCGAGTTGCTGCGCCAGCGACGCCTCGGGCGGCGGGTCCGCCTCGATCAACTCTCGGGCTGCCGCCTCCACCTCTGCCTCGCACGGCTGCTGCTGCTGCGCTGGGCGAGGGTGTGGGCGCCATGCGAGGTAGTGAGCGCGCAGCCGGTCGCGGGTGGCGCGGTCGATCAGCTTCTGGTCCTGCCAGCGATCGATCTCGGCGAGCACCAGCGCTTGCTGTTCGGGGCTCAGCTCTGCCATCGCGGCTTGATGAAGCATCCGGCGTGCCATCGATCACAGCCAGCGAAGCACCCGAAATCTCGCGACCAGGCCACGACAAGTGTGCAGCAGCCGCCGCGGCGGTGCGTAGTCAGGGTGGCGGCTCGTGAGCTCCACCACGCCTGGCGCGGGCCCCTTAGCCGGCGGCGCCAGCTCGGAGGTAGTCGATCAGCGCCCGCGCCACGCCCCGCTGGAGCCGCAAGACACGCCAGTACGGTCCGGCGCGCAACGCCATGATCGAGAAATAGAGCGTCCGCCCGCGATAGCCGGCGAAGCCCGAGAGGCAGGTCACCCCGGCCAGGGTCCCGGTCTTGGCGCGGACCAAGCCCACGATCTCATCGTGACGCAGACGCCGGCGCAGGGTCCCATCGATGCCGGCCAGCGGGAGCGCGGCGAGCAGGTCCGGCCCGATGGCGAAGTCGCGGTGGAGCGCGGCGAGCACCTGGACCATCGCCGCGGGCCTCAGCCGTGCCCGCCGGGCAAGCCCCGAGCCGTTGGGCAGGCGATAGGTCCCCGGCGTGACCCCCGCCCGCCGCAAGAAACGCGAGAGCGCGCGGCGCGCCTTCGGGTAGGTCGCCGGTGTCCCCGACAGGGCGGCTCCAGCGGCGAGCAGCAGGTGCTCGGCCTTGGTGTTGTTCGAGTGCTTGAGCATCACCCGCAACGTCTCCGACAGCGGAGCCGAGCGGTGTACCCCCAGCCGCCCGGCCCGGCGCGGAGTCCGCCCGGCGATGACCCGCAGTCGCGCCCCAACCGAGATCCCCTCGGCGCGCAGCTGCTCGAGCAGCACGTAGCCGGTGTAGCGGGCCGGGTGGAACACCCGGCGCCAGTACCGCTTGAGCCCGTGACGGACGGCGACCCTTCCGGAGACCCGCACGCCCGTCCGGTCGCCGTGGCGGTAGGTCTTGACGTGGAGCCGCGTACCCCAGCGCGTGGTGCGGACACGGCCGCGCCGCACCAGATAAGGCGACAGCGGGAAGAGCGTCACGAACGCCGGGCTCCCGGGCTCGGTGGGCTGGACCGAGACCCGGATCAGGTTGTCGTTGAGGCTCAGCGCGCTGACGCCGGCCCGGTACGGGCCACTGCCCGAGAACCGGCGGTAGCCGGGCGGGTCGACGGGGCTCGCCACCGCCGAGGTATCGAGCACCAGCGGGCCCCGAATCCGCGCCACGCCACTGGCGGCCACCTGACGGGCAAGGCCGATCAGGTCCTCGGTGACCAGCGACGGGTCGCCCGAGCCGCGCAGGTAGAGCGGGCCCACCACCCCATCAGCGTCGGCCACCCCACGCACCTCGGTGGCGAACCGGTGGTTCGGCCCGAGCGTCGTCAACGCCGCGCCCGCGGTGATCAACTTGACGTTCGAGGCCGGGTTGAACGAGAGGCGAGCGTTGTGCGAAAAGAGCACTCGCCCCTGCTCGTCAGCCACCTGCAGCCCGACGCGGGAGCGGCGAAGCCGCCGGACGATCAACGAGAGCTGCTCTTGCAGCAACCTGACCCGGATGAAGTAGGCTGCGGCGTCGGTGCGGGCCACGGGCGCCGGGCGGGAGCCCGGGTCGAGCCACGGCGCGAGGCCCGCGCCGGCCGCGGATATCGGCGCCAGGTAGCGGTCGGCCACCCGCTCGATGAACGGGGCCGCCTCGACCAGGGGGACAGCGCGCGACGCGCCGGCGTCAGCGACCTCGCCCGCCGCGGCCGTGGCGTCGGCCGGCTGCCCCTGCGAGGCGGTGCCGCGTGGATGGAGCGACCAGGGCCCTGACGCGTCGCACCCGAGCGCGGCGCACGTCGCCAGCAACAAGGCGCCGAGAGGTCGCGGAGCGCCGCTCACTGGCCTCCGGCGAGCTTGGCGGTCACGACCTCGATCGAGCGCACGATGTCGTCCTCCGTGCAGCCACCGCTGACAGACGCGCCGCCGACGCTGGCCGAGCGGCGCAAGTCATAGACCACCGCCGTGACCATGCACCGGGATCCGAGCATGATCAACTGGGTCGACAGCGACCGCTGGGCCGCGAGCTCGCGGCCGATCTCGATCTGGCACGATCGTTCGTAGCAGGCAGCTTGCGAGGCGCGCTTCTGAGCGACGAGACGCTGCTTCAGCTGGTCGCGAGGCACCACCTGATAGCGCGCCGTGGCGGCGAGCCGCGAGGCGAGGTAGTCGCTCAGTCGCGACCGGGTGTCCGGGTCGAGCCCGACGCCCTTGTCCTCGATGTCGAAGACGGCCACCACCGGGCCCGCTGGCGCGGTAGCCCGCGAGGTCGGCGGCGCCGTCGCGGCCCGCGACGTCGGCGGCGGACGCCGCGCGGTTGTGCGGGCCGTCACCAGCGACCAGCGCAGGTCCGAGTGCACGTCGGTGACGATGTGCGACATGCGGTCCGTCCGGCAGGCGAAGGCCGTCGCCGCGGCCGTGATCGCCAGCGCGAGCCGCGCCCGCTGTTGGACCAGCCGCTCAGCCGCCATGACCCTTGACCAGCTCTTCTACTGACCGAACCACCCGGCTGAAGCAGTCGGTGGACACCCTTCCCAGCTGCTCGGCCTCGTCGTAGAAGCCGGAGATCGGCACCGGGGTGATCGGCAGCAAGGGGCCGATCCAGAGCAACCGCGAGTGGTCCCGGCTACGCGCGACGAAGCGCCGTCGATACCGCTCGCCACGCCCCGACAGCGTCACCTCCACCGACAGATCGGCGATCGCCACCACCGTCACCCGGCTGTAGCCAACGATGTAGATCCCGGAGGTCC
>JAUVBO010000938.1 GCA_030591195.1 Pseudomonadota bacterium | reverse complement strand
TGCTCCAGAACAGCACCACCAGCGGGGTCAGGGTCACGACGAAGAACGGGTTGACCGCCTGGAAGATCTCCGGAGGGATCTGGAGGCTGCCGAACAGCGGGCCGGTGTTGTCCCGGGCCCAGAGGGTCATGGTGAAGCCGTTCTGGTGAAAGCTCATCCAGAACAGCACGACGATGGCAAAGATCGTCAGCAGCGCGATCACCCGCCCGCGAAACTGCTCGGGCGTCAGGTTGTCGGCCTCGACCACGGTGCCCCCGGCGCCCCCGGCGATCTCGGCGTGGAGGATGTGGCGGCTGAAGGTCTGGAAGATGATCAGGCTGATGATCATCCCCACCGCCGCCGCCCCGAAGGCCCACGACCAGCCGAGGCTGTTGCGCAGGGAGGCGGCCACCAGGGGGGAGAAGAAGGCGCCGATGTTGATCCCCATGTAGAAGATGTTGAACGCCGAGTCCTTCAGCGGGTCGCCGTCCTGGTCGAGGTTGCCGACCATCACCGAGATGTTCGGCTTGAACAACCCGTTGCCCAGCACCAGCATGAACAGGGCGAAGAAGAACAGCGTGCGGCCGGCTTCGCGGACGGGGCCTTCGTAGCTCGGGCGCGCCTCCTCGAGCGTGCGACCGGCCTCCTTGGCCTCCTTGGCGTTGTCATCCCAGGCGGTTACCTGCGTCGCGTGGGCCTTCTCGGCGGCGACCACCTGTTGCTCGTGGGCCTCGGGCTGGGGGAAGGGCACGGCGATCAGCGCGTAGCCGATCGCCATCAAGACCGCCCCGAGGGAGATCGTCTTGCGGAAACCGAGCATCCGGTCGGCGACGAACCCGCCGGCCACCGGGGTGAAGTAGACGACAGCCAGAAAGCCGCCGTAGATCTGCCCCTTGTTGCTGAAGTGGAAGTACTCGTCGAGATACAGGGTGAAGATCGCCAGCATCGTGTAGAAGCCGAAGCGTTCCCACATCTCGGTGAAGAAGAGCACGTACAAGCCGGGGGGGTGTTTCGGTTTGCTGATGCCGTCGCTCATGGTCGCCGGTAATAGCCGAAAACCGAGCGATCATCAAACGGTCGCGACCAGGGTGGTGGTGGTGGTGCGGTCCGGCAGGCCTGCTAGACTGAACACAGCGGATGAAATCAATTGTGTTATTCGCCGTGTCGGCCAGCCTGCTCGGTGTTCCGGGGCGAGGTGTCGGGGCGCCCGGGTTGCAGCGGTTGCTCCGGCGCGGTGACGCCCGGCTCGCCGGGTGGTTCGGTGATCGCCGGGCCAGTTGGAGGGCGATTTGGTACTACCGCCGGGCTGACCGGCGCTTCCCGGGGCGCTACGGGGTGCTCTGGCGGCTCGCCCGGGCCCACGCGTCGTTGGCCCAGGCTCAGGCCGACCAGCGGATCAAGAGCCGGGTTGGACAGCGCGGCTACGGCTATGCGTTGCGGGCGATCCGCCGCCAGCCCGATCGGGTGGAAGGACACTTCTGGGCGGCGCTCTGCATTGGAGCCTACGGCGAGGGCATCGGCATCTTCACCGCGCTGCGCCAGGGAGTCCGGGGCAAGTTCGTCGGGCACCTCGAGCGAGCGCTGCGGATCGACGCTGCCTACGATCACGGCGGCCCCGACCGGGTCTTCGCGATGTACCACCACGCGCTTCCCTGGCCCCTGCGCAGCGGCCGCAAGTCGCTGAGCCACTTCCGGCGTTCGCTGCGCCATGCTCCGCGTCACGCGCTGACGCGCTACTACCTGGCCGAGGTGCTGCGGGCCGAGGATCGCCCGCAGGATGCCAGGCGCCAGCTCGTCCAGTGCGTCGCGATCGGCGAGTCCTCGACCGCCAGGCGCGAGGACCGCCGCTTCGCCGGCAAGTGCCGTCGGCTGCTCGGGGCGGCGGCTCGCTAGCGCAGGCGGGCGAGGGCGTCCGTGATGCGGTCGATCCCCTCGACCAGCCGCTCGGTGGAGGTGGAGTAGGAGATGCGGATGTGGCCCTTGCCGCCGAAGGCGTCGCCTGGCACCACCGCCACGTGGGCCTGCTCGAGCAAGTAGAAGGCGAGCTCGGCGCTGCTGTGCAGCAGTCCGTTGGGGCCCTCGCGATCGAGGTAATGGGATACGTTCGGGAAGACGTAAAACGCCCCGGGCGGCACGGAGCACTCGATGCCCTCGATCGCCAGCAGCTGCTCGATCACCGTGTTGCGCCGCTGCTCGAAGATCAGCCGCATCCGCTCGATCTCGGTCTGCGGCCCGTTGAGCGCGGCCACGCCGGCGGCCTGGGCGATCGAGTTGGCAGCCGAGGTGGCGTGGCTCTGGACCTTCGACATCGCGCTGATCAGCTCGCGGGGCCCGGCGGCGTAGCCGATGCGCCAGCCGGTCATCGCGAAGGCCTTGGACAGTCCGTTGATCACGATCGTCCGCTGCTTGGCCTCGTCGGAGACCGCGGCGATCGAGCAGTGCTGGTGTCCGTCGTAGGTCAGCTTCTCGTAGATCTCGTCGGCGAGGATCCAGATGTCGTGCTCGTGGCAGATGGCGGCGATCTCGGCCAGCTCGTCGGCGGTGTAGGCGGCGCCGGTCGGGTTGCTCGGGTAGTTGAGGATCAACAGGCCCGAGTTTTCGTTGATCACCTCGCGCAGCTGGTCCGGCTTCATCTTGAAGCCGTCCTCCTGGCGGGTGTGGACGAAGACCGGGAAGCTGCCCGCGAGCCGTACCTGGGCCGGATAGGAGACCCAGCAGGGCGCGGGAATGATCACCTCCTGGCCCTCCTCGAGCAACGCCCGCTGGGCG
>JAUVBO010000093.1 GCA_030591195.1 Pseudomonadota bacterium | reverse complement strand
CGGCGTCTACGGCTGGGGCTGCAACGCCCGGGCGCGGGTCACGGCCAACGGCAAGTGCGCGATCGTCGACGTGATCGACAATGGTCCGGCCGCGTGGGTCGAGACCAAGGCGAAGAACCGCTGCGGCCTCGGGCGGGTGCTCGACGTCTCGCCGGCGGTGTCGAGGCACCTGCTGGGCGGCAGCTCCTACGGCTGGTCCAGCTGTCGTGAGGTCCAGGTCGTGCGGGTGAGTGACTCGACGTCGCCCGGGCCCTGCCCGTCGGGGGGCGGTGGCTCGTGGACGCCGGCTCCGCTGCCGGCCGAGGACTCCAGCTGCCAGGTGGGCGCGACCCCGGGTACATGCAAGGACACCAACACCACCAGCTGCGCCACGGGGTTCAAGAGCGGCTACTGCCTCGGCCCGAACAACATCAAGTGCTGCCTCGACGGCTCCACCGGCGGCGGCACGTCATCGGCCGATCCGAGCGCCTCGACGGTCAGCGGCGTGGGGACCAGCTGCCAGTCGGGCTCGTACAGCGGCACCTGCAGAGACAGCAGCAGCTCGACCTGCGCCAACGGCTTCAAGACTGGCCTCTGCTCGGGACCCAACCAGGTCAAGTGCTGTCTCGAGTCGAGCGCGAGCACGGTCAGCGGCGTGGGCGACGGCTGCAAGGTGGGCAGCCAGAGCGGAACCTGCCTCGACGCCAACGTCGCGAGCTGTCAGAGCGGCTTCAAGAGCGGTTACTGCTCCGGCCCGAATCAGGTCAAGTGCTGCCTCGACTGAGTCGACCGAGGTGACTCAGTGGTAGCGCAGCGCCTTGGTGGCGGTGGTGCCACCGTCGAAGGCGGCGTTGGTCGTCTCGAGGCAGTCGACCAGCACGGACGGTGCCCAGTCGGTGCGGCAGCTGCCGAGCACCGCGTTGGCGAGCTCGAGCACCTGCTTGACCGAGAGGCCCTTGCACCCGGTCTCGGCCAGCACCAGATCCTCGAGGCTCGTCTCGCTGCTGCCCAGCGTCGGGTCGTGGAGGTCGAAGCCCACCGATAGCTCGAGGGCCACGATCTCGCCGGCGAGAGAGCCAGCGGCCGTGGCCGTCGGGGGGTCGATCTGGTCGGTGAGCAGCACCCCGGGCACGCCGCCCTGGGGCAGCAGCGCCGCCACGGCCGCCGGGCCGGTCAAGGTCAGCGAGTCGCCGAGCTCGCAGCCGACGGTCAGGCCGTCCGGGAAGGCGGCGGCGAAGTGAGCATCGCGGTAGGTGCCCGGAGCGCTGCTCACGGTCGATCCCCATTGCGCCTGGGAATGGGTGACGAACTCGCCCACCTTCGGGTAGCTCCACTCGCCGGCTGGCCCGAGCTGCGGCTCGACGGTCGGTCCGGGGTGCAGGTCGGTTGAGCCATCCTCGCCTTGGTCACTGCCGCCTGGATCGCTGGTGCCGACCTCCGGGTCGGCGGACTGGATCCCGTCGAGCCCCGGCCGCTGGGCGATGTCCGGCGGCGCGATCGCGAGCTGATCTCCCGGGAGCTTGCTGTCTTCCTTCGCTCCTGAAGCGCTTGGTGTCGAGCCTGGCAGGGCGCCGGCAAGCCGGTCAGCCTCGGCCGGGCCGACGTGCACCACCGCCCCCATCGTGTACCAGCTGACGGTGCTCGGCTCGACGCTCCCGTTTTCCTCATACGGAACCGGCAGCCCCGTGGCGGCGAGACCGCAGCCGGCCAGGGATAGAGACACGGCTAATATCTTTAATATTGATGCTTTCTGACTCATTTGTTGCCTCCCCCGAAGCGAATGGCCATGTATTACATGTAGTGATCAGGCGGTCTAACACCCACCATCACCTACCAGATCGGGGAGGACAAGTTTTTGGGCAGAGCTGCTCCGGAACAGCTCAGAGCTTGAAGCTGACGCCGAGGCCTCCACCCAGATCGGGCGCTTCGTCGGTCAGGCCCGCCCGGACAGAGAGGTCGAGCTGCAGCTGCGGCCGGAGCAACACCGTGAAGCCACCGTCCACCGACAGGGCGGTGGCGCCGCCGTCGAGCACCGTCTCGCCGAAGATCTCCAGGTACGTCCGCACGCGGTCGGTCAGCGGCGCCCAGCTGCGCCCGACACCGAGGGCGAACCGGAAGGTATCGGCGGCCAGGTCGCGCTCGCTGAGGGCGATGGTCAGGCCGACGTTGCTGGCCACGCCCCAGGCGTCGGTCAGCGCCCAGTCGGCTGCCACCGTGGGTGACAGGGCGAAGGCCTCGCCGCTGTGCCCGTCGCTGCCCACGGGCACGGTCCGCGTCAGCAGCGTGCCCATCGAGGGCACCAGGCCGCCGCCGTCGAGGAAGTGGACCTTGGTGCCAACGCCCACGTCGTCGAGCCCGGTGTCCGAGGCGCTCGCCCCACCGCCGGACACGCGGTCGTGGGACAGCCAGCCGGACTCGACGTGGATCTCCCAGCGGTCGAGCAGCCCGAAACGGACCTTCGTCGGGAGGCGCAGGGCGGTCGTTCGTCCGTCGCCAACCTTGGTCGTCTCGATGTCGGCGCCGGTCTCGACCTGCAGCCGGAGCTTGCCGACGGTCTCGCTCGACTCGGCCACGTCGGGTCGATCAGTGACGATCTCATCGTCGGCCGCTGCCCAGCGCGATGCGCCGAGCGTCCCGAGGATCGCGACCACTGCTAGCCAGCCCTGCATCGCCTTGCTCCTGTCTCTGCTGGGGTCGAGGTCAGCTGCTGCCGGGGCATTGCTCGGGTCCGTGCCCGTGGCCCCGGACTGTCGTCTGCAGCTTACGCCCCGTCGAGCGGGCCGTCTCGGTCTTGGGTGCCGCGAACCAACCACCTGGCCTCTGGGGGAGCAACGACTTGCAGGGTCGCGACCGAGGGCGCTCGGCCTCGGGCGGCGCGCAGGACGCCCCGGTCAACACAGCGCTACAGATCAACATCAGCCAGATCATCCGCATCGAAGGGCTCCTCTCGCCTTCGTGGCGACCGGGCGACCTTTGTCGCATGCCGAATGTCACGCCGGCGTTGTACACTTCGGGCATGACGAGACGAAGGGTGTGGCGCCTGCTGCCGTTGGTCTGGTTGCTGTCGGGCTGCAACGACGACCCCCTGCTCGAGCCGCTGGCGTCGGTGGTCGCGCCGTTTCCGAGCGACGTCTTCACCGTCGCCGACGACACGTCTGCCACCGGCTTGCGGCTGAAGCTCGACGGGGTGGCGAGCCCCCTGCTGGAGCCGATCCTCAACGTCGGGATCTGGCCTCGCGAGGAGATGATCAGCTGGCTCGAGGGGCTGGACGGCTTCAGTACCTTCGGGCCGGCCTACTGGACCTCTGGCGAGGCGCTCGACCCGGCGTCGATCGTCGGCGAGGGGGAGGAGGCGACGGTGTTGCTGGTCAACCTCGCCACCGCCGAGCCGGTGCCGATCGAGGTCGGCTACGCCGACGTCAAGGACGAGGAGCAACAGCCGATCCACGTGCTGCACCTGACGCCCTTGGTGCCGCTCGCGGCGGGCACTGCCCACGGCGTGGTGCTGCGCGGGGGCGTGCGCCGGGCCGACGGCGAGCGCCTCGAGCAGACCGGGTTTTTCCAGGTGCTGGCGGGCGAGCGGGAGCTCGAGGCCGGCAGTGTCTGGCAGCAGCCCATGGCCCGTGCCAGAGAGCGAGCCCGGCCGTTGCTGGACTACCTCGGATCGGCGGGGATCGACGTCGCCGACGTCGCCGACGTCGTCCACGGCTTCGTCTTCACCACCCAGAGCGCCCGGGACGTGCTCGTCTCGGCCCGTCAGCACCTGCGGAGTGAGTCGGCGATTCCGCTCAACCTCGAGTGGCTCGACGCCTTCGCGCCGGGGAGCCTGCCCGACGCACCCGACGGCGTGGGGGACCTGTCCTCGATCGCCACGGTGCTCAAGGGCCAGTTCGAGGTGCCCGACCTGAGGGGAGACGACGGCGACGTCAGCCTCCCGCTGTCGTCGAGCAAGGTGCTCAAGGTGCCGTTCATCCTCGCCCTGCCCGCCGCCCTGCCCGCCGCCCTGCCCGCCGCCTCGCCCTCGGCGCCCCAGGCGGCGCCGGTGGTGGTAATGCAGCACGGCCACGGCGGGCGCAAGGAGCTCGCGCTCTACGTCGCACCCTCCCTGGCGGCGCGGGGGATCGCCACCGCGGCGATCGACCACATCGCTCACGGCGAGCTGGCAGGGCAGGGCCCGTTCATCGACATCATGAACCCGACGCGGCTGCGGGGAAACTTCGCCCAGACGGCGATCAACGGCATGCGGCTGGTGCAGCTGTTGAAGTCGCTGACCACCGTCTCGGCCGCTGGCCATGAGCACAAGCTGAGCACCGCCGAGGGCGTGGGCTACATCGGCGAGTCCCTGGGCGCGATCAGCGGGGTCCTGCTGACCAGCGTAGAGCCCGACGTCAAGGTCACGGTCTTCAATGTCGGCGGCGGCGGGCTGGCCTCGAGCCTCGGCGGCAGCTTCCTCGCCCTGCTCGACCAGAGCAACCTGTTGCTCAAGCTCGGGGCGATGGCCGTGCTGCAGACGTTCCTCGACCGGGTGGATCCGGTGACCTTCGCCGGCCTGCTGCACCTCGAGCCGGACCCTGCCGCGCGGCGACAGGTGCTGATGCAGCACGTGGTCTCCGACGACATGGGCCCCCAGACGGTGGAGGTCCTGGCGCGGGCCGTGGGCGTCACTTACGTCTGCCCTTGCCCCGACGAGATCCCGCTTGCAGGCCTCGCCCGGAGCGACGCGCCAGCCGCTTCACCGGGCGTGTTCTACTACGCCGAGGGAAACCACGGCTTCTTACTGGCTGACGACGAGTTCCCGGAGGCGACCCAGGCGGTCCGGACCCAGGCGGCCCACTTCTTCGAGACCTTCTTCGACAGCGGCCAGGCGACGATCATCGACCCCCTCGCCAAGCCGTGAGCCGCCTCAGTTGCAGGAGTAGCGGAGGATGAAGCTGGTGCCGACGGCGAAGACGTCGTTGGGCCCGGCGCCCCAGACGCCGGTGAGGATGTCGGTGTTGTTGGTCGTCATCTCGGTCCAGGCGCTGCCGTCGTAGTGGATCACGGTCCCCTGGTCGCCGACGGCGAAGACGTCGTTCGGCCCGCTGCCCCAGATGTCGAACAAGAAGCGAGTGGTTCCCGAGGTCATCGCGGTCCACCCCGAGCCGTCGTAGTGCACCACCCGGCCGTCGTCGCCGACGACGAAGACGTCGTTCGGCCCGCTGCCCCAGATGCCCTCGATGAAGCCGGTCAGGCCCAGGGGGATCGGCTGCCAGGCCGAGCCGGTGTAGCGCAGCAGGGTGCCATTGTCGCCGGCGGCGTAGACGTCGCTGGCGCTGCTGCCCCAGACCGCGTAGAGGTCCTCGGAGGTGCCCGAGGTGAGCGGCGTCCAGCTCGAGCCGTCGTAGCGGAGGATGGTGCCGGCGTCCCCGACGGCGAAGACGGTCGTCCCGCTGCCCCAGACGTCGTTGAGCTGGACCGTGACGCCCGACGGCTGCTCCTTCCAGCCCCCGGAACCGTCGAAGTGGAGGATCTTGCCCGACTCGCCGACGGCGAAGATGTAGCCGACGCCGCTGCCCCAGATGCCGAAGAGGTAGGTGCTGGTGGCGCCGCTGTTGAACCACTGGACGCCGTCGAAGTGGAGGATTCCCGCCGACCCGGTGGCGTAGACGTTGCTGGCGCTGCTGCCCCAGACCTGGGTCAGCGCATCGGGCGGGGGAACGCCGACGGCCTTCCAGCTGGGGTTGGTGCAGGAGCTCGCGTCGCACGGCTGCTGGCTCTCGCAGCCGTCGAGGCCGTCGCAGTTGAACGTGCCGGCCGGGCAGGCGACGCAGGCGCCGCTGGCGTCGCAGAAGAGGCTCTTGCTGCTGCAGGAGTGGGGAACCGTCGCCGCGCAGCCCGGCGGGGCGCCGCCACAGACGGTGCCACTGCAGGCGCCGGTGCACTCGCAGCCGTCGCCCCCACCGTGTCCCAGGTCCGCGTTGCAGTCCGAAAACCCGGGCGAGCACTGGCATGCGGCACCGACCTGCACCGTGTTCGGGCCGCAGGGCTCCGGCTTGGTGCTCGAGTCCGGCACGCAATAGCCGGTGGTCTGGTCGCAGACCGTCCCAGCGCTGCAGGGCGGGGTGCATGGCCTGGCGGTCTGGCCTGCCACGCACTGGCCGGTGGCCAGGTTGCAGATCATCCCCTCGCCGCAGGGCGGACAGGGCGACGAGGTGCCGCTGTCCTTGCTACAGCCAGTCCAGGGCAGCACCAGGATCAGGCAAAGGTGGATCGATCGCATCAAGGGGTCTCCACTGGTTCTGGCCTCGCTCGACGAACGTCGACCAGAAGTGTACCCCATCTCCGTCCTCAGGCGGCCGAGGCTCAGGCCGATCGCGCGTCCTGGCGCCCCACGCCCCTGAGACCGAACTTTTCGATCCGATAGCGGATCTGGTCCCGGCTGATGTGTAGCAGCGCGGCGGCACGGACCTGGTTGCCGCCGCATCGCCTGAGCGCCTGGACCAGCAGGGTCTGCTCGAGCGCCCGCAGATCGATGCCCTCGGCCGGCAGCTCGACCCAGGACGAGGCGTCCTGCGGGCGGTCGAGCAGCGGCAGATCCTCGACATCGAGCACGTCGCGGGGCGCGAGCAACATCGCGCGCTCGATCGTGTTGCGCAGCTCGCGGACGTTGCCGGGCCAGCTGTGGCGCTCGAGTCGGTCGTGTGCCCGGGAGGTCAACCCGCGCACCCGCCGCCGCAGCTCGCGGTTGAACCCGGAGACGAAGACGCTGGCCAGCAGCTCGATGTCCCCCTCCCGCGCGCGCAGCGGTGGCAAGTGAACGGGCATCACCGCGAGGCGGTAGTAGAGGTCCTCTCGGAAGTGCCCCTTGCGGACCGCCTGGTAGAGGTCGATGTTGGTCGCGGCGACCACCCGCACGTTGGCGTGCAGGCTGTCGGTGCCGCCGAGCCGGCGGAAGGCGCGCTCCTCGAGGAACCGCAGCAGCTTGCTCTGCACCGAGAGCTCGAGCTCGCCGACCTCGTCGAGGAAGAGGGTTCCGCCGTCGGCGTGCTCGATCAGACCCCGCTTGCGTCCCTTGGCGTCGGTGAAGGCGCCGCGCTCGTGGCCGAAGAGCTCGCTCTCGAGCAGCGTGGCCGGCAGCGCGGAGCAGGTGATGTTCATGAAGGCGCCGAGGTGGCGGTCGCTGTTGTCGTGCAGCGACTGGGCCGCGAGGTCCTTGCCGGTCCCCGTCTCGCCGGTCAGCAGCACCGTCGATGCCGGGCTGTGCGCGATCCGCGCCAGCAGCTGCTTGACCTCGCGCATCGCGGCCGACTCGCCGATGATCCGGGCCAGCGGTCCGCCGGCGATGCGCAGGGCCGAGTGGTCTGGCCTGCGGCGGCAGGTCTGCAGCGCGTGGGCGACGGTGCGCATCAGCGCGTCGATCCCGCGGGGGTTGACGAGGTAGTGGTAGGCGCCGTTGCGCATCGCCTCGACAGCCGAGTCGACGCTCGCGTCGCCGCCGAGGACGATCACCAGCACGTCGGGGTGCTCGCGCTTGATTCGCCGGAGCAAGGCCGGTCCGCCACCATCGGGCAGGCGATAGTCCAGCAGCACCAGGTCTACCGGTCGGTCGAGCGCGCGCAGCGCCTCCTGGCGCGTGGTCGCCAGCTTGACGGCGTGGCCGTTCGCCTCGAGGCAGCGCCGCGCAGCGGTCCGCGTCTGCTCATCGACGACGACGAGGATGATTCGTTTGGCTGGCATGCCGCGCTACTTGCTGGCCCCGGGAGGGGCTCTTCGCGCGTGAAGGCAAGCTCTCTGCTGGCTCTCGGTGCTCCCCATCCCGTCTCCCCAATCCCCGCCCGGACCAAGCCGCTAGCCCCCATGCTGGGGGAGGGGGGAGAGGGCTGTCAACCCAAT
>JAUVBO010000627.1 GCA_030591195.1 Pseudomonadota bacterium | reverse complement strand
TCGCTCCAGCTGTCGACGCCGATCACCGCGTCGAGCCGGTCGAGGGCGCGGTAGAGCCAGCTGCCGGCGCGCCAGGCATGAGAGAGCCCCAGCGGGCGGATGCCGCTGGCCCCGCAGGTGCGGTCGAAGACCATCAGGCGCAGACCGCGCGCGGTCGGGGACTCGTCGGACGAAGCCGGGGCGTTCATCGCCGCCAGCGCAGGCGGTAGACCAGCGCCGCGCTGACCGTCAGGTACTGATCCACCGCACCGCCGGCGATGGCGCGGTCGCCTGGCTCCGGGTTGAACGAGACGAAGAAACGGCGCAGGTCGGCGCCGAGGCGGACGGCAAAGCCCAGGCGCAGGGCGTAGCTCAACTCGATGGCGGTCTCGACGCCGCCGGCGCTGGCGTGAGGAAAGAACCGCTCGCTCGTGAGCTCTCCGCTGTCGAGCACGGCGAGGTAGCGGGCCCGGACGGCGGCTGACAGCCTGCGCCAGACCCGCATCTCCGCGCCGACGCCGAGCCGCAGGAAGCGAAACTCACTGCTGGGGCTCGGGTGGCGGCGAGTGGCGTCCTCGACATCGCTGATCGAGAACGACTGGAGCCCGAAGCCCACGGTCGCCTGGAGCAACAGCCGGCGCCACAGCCGGTGCCACCCGGTCAGCCCGATGCCTGCGGAGGAGATCGATGCCGCATAGTCGACGCCGTTGGAGGGCAGGGTGCCGACGCCGGCGACGGCGTAGCGGAAGCTGCCGGTGAGGCCGATGCGCGCCAGCAGACCACCGGTGAAGTGCGCGGCGGGGTACCAGTCAAAGGTGCCCCCGATCGCGGCGGCCGTGCTGCGGGGCGGCACGCGCAGCCCGCCGAACAGCACATCGTGGTAGCTGAACTGGCGCGTCAGCACGTGCATCCCGAGGGTCGCCTCTAGGGCCAGCGACCGGCGGCCCGCACGTCTTGGACGGGTCTCCTCGGTCGAAAGCGCCTCTCGCGAGTCGTCCTCCTCGCCTTGCCCGGGCTGCACGTCCTCGACGTCCTCGACGTCCGCTTCGGATTCTGGGTCGGCCTGGCCTGGCTCGCCGCCGCCGGTGGCCGGCTGGTTGGCTCGGGTGCGGCTCTCCGGCCGATCCTTGGTGCTGGCGGGCTTGGCGGGCTTGGCCGCCGGCGCCTTCGCCCGGCGGGGCCGACGGGCGACCGCTGCGACACCCGCCGTGGCGCCTCGTGCTGTCGCCAGCGCCGCAAGCAGGCGGCGCTTCGCCCGGCCGGGCACGTGTGTCATCTCTCGGCTGCGCCGGCTCCGCCAGCCGACCACCGAGATCTTGCGGCCACCGCGATGCAGCACCAGCGTCGCGCGCCAGGAGCGTCCAGCTCGGCCGACGCGGCCGCTGATCCGCGCCGCGTCACCGCCTCCGCGACGCCAGCGAACCACCCGATAGCCCGCCCGGCGCAGAATCGATGAAACCCGGGCCCGCAGTCGCGCGGCCCGCCGGCCGGTGAAGGGACCGACGGCGATCTCGCCCGCTGCAGCGTGCAGGTTCATGGGGAGCAGCGGCAGGCAGAGCGAGACTGCCAGCGCCAAGACCGTGAGGCGGGGCCGGCACCGGGGGAGCCTCATGGCGCGCCTCCCGCGCCGGCGTCGAGCCCGCTGCCGCCGCCATCGATGCCACCGCCATCGGCGCCATCGGCGCCGCCGCCGTCGACGGCCGGGGGCGGGGCATCTGCGAGCGTGCGAACCCACTGGATCACACAGGCGGCTTCCTCGTCCGACAAGGGCTTGCGCGCCAGGGGCATCCGCGAGCCGCAGCGGACGCCGGTGCCGAGCTTCTGCACCAGGAAGCTCTCGCCCGGCCCGGCGGGATCGACCAGCGGGCGGTTGCTACACCGCTCGCTGCGCGCGGCGAGGACTCGGCTGGCTAGCCCCGCAGAGACCAGATCGAGGCCGGCGGCGGGCTTGCTCGTCTCGTGACAGGCGGCGTTTCCACAGCGCGGGGCGAAGATCAGCTGCTCGACCTGCTCGCACTGCTCGGGGGTGATCAGAAACCGCTCCGGGTCCTCCACGTCGCTGGGACAGGCGGTGAGCAGGAGGGCGAAGGCGGCCAGGCCGCGCGTCCACGGGCGTGCGTGGCTCGTGCCTGCACGCTTCGCGCGCCTGGCGGCCGGTGACCGGCGTGGGCGGGTGTCGGTGGCGTCGCTGCTCATCTCGGGCCCCGGGAAGATGTTAGAAGGGAGGGCGCCGGCCGCGCAAGCATCCTGGACGGACAAATGACGGACCAATGACCGACAGATGGTGGTCCTCGCGCGGCGCTTTCGGTACAGTTGGGGACTCCCCGGAACGACGAACACGGCCTGTGAAGACGAAGACCAGCCAGAACGGCGACTCACGCCCCGAGGGCTTCCGCGGCGAGCCTCCACCCCTCTGGCTCTCGCTGCTGCCCGTGGCAGCCCTGATCGGCGCGCTCTACGTGATGGTGGTCCAGTTCGCCCAGCTCGAGCTCACCACCCACATCGCGTTGGTGCTCGCGGCGGTCGTCGCCGCGGCGGTGGCCAGGCGTCTCGGCCACAGCTGGCCGGCGATGGAAGATGCGATGGTTCATGGCATCTCCCTCGCCACCAAGGCGTGCCTGATCCTGCTGGTGATCGGCATGCTCGTTGGCTCCTGGATCCAGTCCGGGATCGTACCGGCGATGATCTACTACGGGCTCAAGCTGCTCTCGCCAGCGGTGTTCCTGCTGGCGACCTGTGTGATCTGCGCGCTGGTGTCACTCGCCACCGGTTCGTCGTGGTCCACCGCGGCGACGGTGGGGATCGCGCTGATCGGCGTGGGCGAGGGGCTCGGAATCGCGCGACCGCTGGTGGCCGGTGCGATCATCTCCGGCTCCTACTTCGGCGACAAGATGTCGCCGCTGTCGGACACGACCAACCTCGCGCCCGCGGTCGCCGGGGCGAACCTGTTCGACCATATCCGGCACATGGTCTACACCACGGGACCGAGCATGCTGATCACGCTCGCGATCTTCGGCGTGCTCGGCGCGGGGCGACAGGGTGGCGCTGACACGGCGGCGGTTGACGCGATCAGCCAGGCGCTGCATGGGTCCTACCAGCTGAGCCCCTGGCTGCTCTTTCCACCGGCGCTGGTGATCGCGATGGTGGTGCTGCGGATCCCGGCCCTGCCCGCCGTGTTCGCGGGCTGGGCGCTCGGCGGGGTGGTGGCCTGGCAGGCCCAGGGCCGCGGGCTGGGAGAGATCCTCAAGGTCGCCTACGAGGGCGTGAAGATCGACACCGGCAACAAGCTGGTCAACGGTCTGCTGCAGCGCGGCGGGCTCTCGTCGATGTTCTCCACCGTGGTGTTGATCCTCTGCGCCATGTCCTTTGGCGGCATCATGGAGTCGGCCGGGATGCTCGAGGCGCTGGCCGCCGCGATCCTCAAGCTCGGTCGCGGCGACGGCGGGCTGGTGCTCTCGACGGCGATGACCTGCATCGGCATGAACCTGTTCGCCTCGGACCAGTATCTATCCGTGGTCGTCCCCGGCCGGATGTACCGTGGCGCCTTCGAGCGCCGGGGGTTGGCCGCGAAGAACCTCTCCCGCGCGCTCGAGGACTCGGGGACGCTGACCTCGGTGCTGATCCCGTGGAACACCTGTGGCGCGTACATGATCGCCACGCTGGGCCTCAAGCCGTGGACCTACGTGCCCTACTGCTTCCTCAACCTCTGCAACCCGCTGGTGTCGGTGTTTTATGGCTT
>JAUVBO010000885.1 GCA_030591195.1 Pseudomonadota bacterium | reverse complement strand
GCGCGTGCCTACTTGAGGTAGACCTCGGAGGCCTCGAAGACCTTCGCCTTGAAGTCCACGCCCGAGACCCGGACCTCGAGCTTGGTCTTCTTCGGGTAGTAGCAGGTGCCGAGGTTGTTGCGGGTCATCTTGTCGGAGAGGTCGAGCTGGCCCTTCTTCATCTTGAGCGCCGCGCGGAAGCGGTAGTTCTTGCCCCGCTTGATCAGCTTGAAGTGCTTCGCCTTCGACTTGGCCGGGCGCAGCACCAGGCCGGTGAAGGTGCAGACCGGCCACTTCGAGTCGTCCATACTCCTGAGGCGGACCAGCAGCACATCCGAGCTGAGCTTCTTGAGCTTCAGCCGTGCCCGAACCGACGAGCTGCCGTCGGCGTCCTTGACCGCCAGCGCGTCCCCGCCCGCAGCGAATGGGTCCTCGGCGAGGGCGTCGAACCCGACCATCAGCGGTACCGCTACCGCCGCAAACACAACCAGGCGCTTCATCGTCGCGTCTCCTTTCGAGGCTTGATCGGCGCGGCCTTGCTGCATCGCAGCCAGCCGAACTTGAAAGCCTTGATAATCTCTCCCTCGACTTCGCCAGAAATCCAAATTTTGCAGCCGATCCGGCGCTTCAGGCGGCGCCGCAGTGGCCTCTTGGCCGCGATCTTGAGCACTGACCGGTCGGCGAGCAGCAGCTCCAGCGTCCGGCTTGGGCCGTATCGCAGCTTGCCCACCGCGGGCCGCTTGCCGCCGCCAGAGTCGGTGATCTCGTAGCGCCGGACGCTGAAGGTCGGCAGGACGACCTTCTTTTCACCGGCGATGCCCCAGGCCTTGACCTGATGGCCGCCGAGGCGCCGTAGCTCCTTGCGCAGGGCCCCGATCACCAGCCAGCGCTTGCCCTCGTCGTCGGTCAGCTGAGCCTCCGGGGTGCCGCGGACGCTGCGGACGACGTTGATCCGGCCCTGGCGCACCACGTCCTCGGTGGGCTTGGGCTGGTCCGGGGGCTCCTTCGGCGTGCCTCGTGCCGGCCCGGCGGCCAGCGCGCTGCCGAGCCAGGCTGCGGCGCCGAGCAACACCAACCGCTGGAGGCCGATCATCCCTGTCATCCGTGTCATCCCAAATCCCCGTCCGGCGCCTATTTGATCTTGATCACCGCGAAGCGGAAGTCGCTCTCCGCGGTGGTCACGCTGATCTTGACCGGTCCGCTCTTTCCCTTGAGCAGGAAGAAGCGGGCGGCCGCGTTCGGGATCGTCTCGTCGGTGCTGTCCTCGGTCAGCTCCTCGTCGAGCGGCCCTGCGAGCTCGACCTCGGCGCCGCTCGCGTCGGGCGCCTTGCCTCGCATCGTCAGGCCGATCTTGTTGCCGGTGACCGGGTCGTCGACCAGCGCCGCGAAGCTGTAGGCGGGGAAGTCGGTGACACCGCGTCCGTCGAGCGCCACGGCGGCGACCCAGTCGGCGAAGGCCTGCTTGTGGTCACCGTAGGTCGCATCGATCGCCTCGACACCGAGCTTGTCGCTCTGGTGCACGGCCTGGAGCCAGGCGGCGCCGCCCTGGTCCTCGGGCGCCGGGCTGTCCTGGCTCGCCCCGGCGTAGCTCGCGCCGCCCTTCTGCTCGAAGAGGTAGCGGACGAAGGTCAACGCCAGCGCGCGCATCGGCATCCCGTCCTCGGCGCTCTCGAACATTCGCGTCTCGGCAAACGAGGGGAAGAGCTGCTCGTCGAGCAGGGTGATGTTGTCGCCGCCGTAGCCGCAGAGATCCTCGGCGAAGTGCGCCAGGCCTTCGTCGAGCCAGAGCGCCTCGAGCTTGCCCTCGCCGCCGGCCTTCTGAGCGCGGTAGACCTTGGCCGCGTAGCCGAGCAGGTGCTGCAGCTCGTGGGCGAGGATCGGGTAGACATTGTCCACCGAGGTCTCGCCGCCGGGCGGGATGGCGTAGAGGATGTCGGCCTGGTTGGACTTGGCGTCGTCGGTGAAGTCGGTGGCGACGAAGAACCCGACGGCCTGCTTGTCCTCGACCTTCTTGGTCAGCACCAGCCAGACCAGCCCGTCGCCGTTGCGGTCCCAGGCCGGCTGCTGCTCGCCGGCCTTGAGCGGCGGCGCGCCGAAGAGCGCCAGGTCGCGCGGGATGATCGTCTTCTCGAAGGTCTCGAGCAGGGCGTCGAGGTCGGACTCGGAGACCGTCGCCTCGCTGTCGACGAGGATCGCCGCCTTGGCGCCCTTGCGCTGGACCGCGGCGTCGATCGCCGTGGCCGCGGAGGCGAACAGCTCGACCTTGATCGAGACCGACTTGGCGCAGTTGCTCTCGAAGCAGACCTCGTCCGCGCCGCACTCGGAGCTGGCGGTGCAGGCGGAGATCGACTGGTCGAGCTTGCCGGGAGCCGGGCGGAGCTCCATCCGTGCCGCCTGCTCGGCCAGCGAGCGGGTCCAGCGCTCCACCGCGAGCCGTTGCTGCCAGCGGCGCCAGAGGGCCGGGTCGCGCTCCCAGATCGGCCGCCGGGGCTGCAGCAGGGGGTTGCTGCTCGACGAGGTGTCGCCACCGCCGGTGACCTTGATGTTGAAGTCGATGGCGTCGGCCGAGACGCTCGAGACCGAAAACGGCACCACCAGGAACTGCTCGTCGCCGGTCTCGAAGTTGACCTCGGCCTCCTCTCCGGCGTTCTTGAAGGTCACCACCCCCTCGGGTGGCTTGCCGGCGTCGGGGACCAGGGTGCCGTCACTGCCGCCGCCGGTGTCGGCGGTTCCGCCGTCTCCACCACCGCCGCCGCCGTCGGTGCCGTCGTCCGTCGCCTCGCAGCCGCCAAGCCCCAACAGCAGGGCCGCACACGCGCAAGCCAGGGTTCGGGTCCAGGAAACATCAAGCCAGGAAAGTCGCATGGTTGCCTCGTTTGTCCCGCAAGCCTCAAGGACTAAGCTCAGACCGGCCTTTGCCCCCTTTGCTGCCCCGCGACGGGTC
>JAUVBO010000984.1 GCA_030591195.1 Pseudomonadota bacterium | reverse complement strand
CTGGTTCCAGGCCGCGCGCCAGGCTCCCCCCGGATCGCCCCAGCGCGACTTCTACGTCTGGAGCGACACCGACACCAAGTTCCCCGAGACGAGGATCATCTTCACCGACACCGAGACGTCGAACTGGGCCTGGGACCCGGTAGCCAACGCCTACTACTGGCACCGCTTCTTCGGCCACCAGCCCGACCTGAACCACAACAACCCCGACGTGGTCGACGCGGTGATCGGGCTGATGCGCTTCTGGCTCGACATGGGGATCGACGGGATGCGACTCGACGCGATCCCCTACCTCTGCGTGCGCGAGGGGACGAACAACGAGAACCTCACCGAGACCCACGCCGTGATCAAGCGCTTCCGCGCCGCGCTCGACCGCCACTACCCCGACCGGATGCTGCTCGCCGAGGCGAACCAGTGGCCCGAGGACGCCTGCCGCTACTTCGGCCACAGCGACGAGTGCCAGATGGCGTTTCACTTCCCGTTGATGCCGCGAATCTACATGGCCGTGGCCCAGCAGGACCGCCACCCGATCACCGAGATCCTCCGCCAGACGCCCCAAGTCCCCGACGACTGCCAGTGGGCGATCTTCCTGCGCAACCACGACGAGCTGACCCTCGAGATGGTCACCGACCGCGAGCGAGACTTCATGTACCGGGTCTACGCCACCGACGCGCGGATGCGGGTCAACGTCGGCATCCGCCGGCGGCTGGCGCCGATGATGGACAACGACCGCTCGATGATCGAGCTGCTCAACAGCCTGCTGCTCTCGATGCCGGGCACGCCGGTGGTCTACTACGGCGACGAGATCGGCATGGGCGACAACATCTACCTCGGTGACCGCAACGGCGTGCGCACGCCGATGCAGTGGACCGGCGACCGCAACGGCGGCTTCTCGCGGGCCGATCCGGCGCGGCTCTACCTGCCGCCGATCATGGACCCGGTCTACGGCTACCAGGCGGTCAACGTCGAGGCCCAGAGCCGCAGCCCGTCGTCGCTGCTGAACTGGATGCGCCGGCTGATCGCCGTGCGCAAGGCTCACCCGGCCTTCGGCCGCGGCTCGATGGAGGTGCTCTACCCGGCGAACCGCAAGATCCTCGCCTACCTGCGCGAGCACGGCGACGAGCGGATCCTCTGCGTCGCCAACCTCGCGCCATCGGCCCAGCCGGTGGAGCTCGACCTGCGGCGGTTCGACGGCTTGGTGCCGGTCGAGATGCTCGGCCGCACCCCGTTCCCGCCGATCGGCGAGCTGCCGTACCTGTTGACGTTGCCGGGCCACGGCTTCTACTGGTTCCGCATCGCACCGCCGGACGAGGTGGCTGCCTGGCAGGCGGCAGCCGAGGGCCCCCAGCTGCCCGAGCTCCCCTGCCTGATCCTTCCCACCGGCGGCGAGCTGCAGCTGCCCGACCCGGAGCGGGAGACGCTCGAGCAGGAGGCGCTCCCGGCGTTCCTCCGCGCCCGGCGCTGGTTCGCCGGCAAGGACAGCGTCATCGAGCGCGTGGAGGTGATCGAGCACGGTGCCTTCCCGGCCGAGGTCTGCAACGACCTCGACCACGATTCCCAGTGGTTGCTGACGTTGCTCAGGGTGCACTTCGCCGCCGACGACGACGCCGCGCCGCGCCCGCCCCAGACCTATTTCCTGCCGCTGGCCATCGCCTGGGACGACCAGGACGTGGCGGCCGCCCTGACCCAGTTCGTCGTCGCCCGGGTGCGCCGCAGCAGCCGAACCGGCGTCGTCTACGACGCCTTCCGCGACGAGGGCTTCACCCGCGCGCTGATCCGGGCGATGCGCGACGGGTCGGTCAGCAAGCTCGGCTCAGGGGAGCTGCGTTGGCAGCAAACGTCGGTCTACCGCGACCTGGCGATCGACCCCGGCCTCGGGCTACGCTACCCGGACGTCGAGCAGAGCAACACCTCGGTGATCATCGACGAGCGGATGATCCTCAAGGCCTATCGGCTGCTGCACCCCGGGCTCAACCCGGACGTCGAGGTCGGCGTGTTCCTCACCGAGGTGGCGCGCTATCCCCACGTGCCACCGGTGGCGGGCCACGTCGAGCTCGTCAGCGGAGCCGGCGAGTGCTTCACCCTCGGCATGCTCCAGGCGTTCGTCGCCAACCAGGGCGACGGCTGGACCCACGCGCTCGACCACCTGGTCGGCTACCTCACCACCTGCGCCGAGTCGGCCGATCCGGTCGACGCCGACGACCTGCACGCGCCGTTCGTCGCGTCGATGCGGCTGCTCGGGATGCGCACCGGCCAGCTGCACCGAGCGCTGGCCCAGGAGACGGGCGATCCGGCCTTCGACCCCGAGCCGGTCGAAGCGGCCGAGACCAACCTCTGGGTCGACGCCGTCGAGCAGGTGGTGCCGCTGACGCTGCTCCGCCTCGCCGCGGCGCGTGACCGGCTGCTGGCCGCGCCGCTGAGACCCCAGGTTCAGGAGGTGCTCGACGGCCACGACCGGATGCTCGGCCGACTCGCGCGGTGGCGCAAGACCCTGACCGGAGCCAGCGGGCTGCTCAAGATGCGCCTGCACGGCGACCTGCACCTCGGCCAGGTGCTGGCGGTGGAGCACGACTTCCAGATCGTCGACTTCGAGGGCGAGCCG
>JAUVBO010000976.1 GCA_030591195.1 Pseudomonadota bacterium | reverse complement strand
CTGCTGCATCGCCAGTCCACCGCGTCAGGCGAGCCGGAGCTCCTCGCGCTGCGCATCGACCGCCAGCACCGCATCCGGCAGAGGGTCGAGGGACGTCCCACCGGGGGCGAGGTCCTGCAGGCCTTGGTCTACCAACTCGACGACGACGGGTTTCGCCGCACCCTGCAGCCTACCCTGCGGCTGCCGGCGCTGGCTCGGGTGGCCGACAGCTGGCGCGCGGTACGGGCCGAGGCGCGCAGCATCGACGAGCTCGACCGGGTGGTCCGTCGCGGGGCCACCGGCGGGCAGCTGCGGCTGGCTGAGGCTCTGGTGCTGCACACCAAGCGTGCTTACCCCCTGCTGAGCCTCGTGATCGCCCTCTTCGGCCTGAGCGCCCTCGGTGCCCCCCGGCATCGCCCGGCCGTGCACGATCTCGCCCGCTGCGGCGGGGTGCTGGTGCTGCTCTGGGCGCTGCTCGCCGTCGGCTGGACTCTCGCCCGTGGTGGCCTCGTCAGCCCGGCGCTCGGCGCCTGGCTGCCGGTGGCGTCCTGCGCGGCGATCGGCCTCTGGCGAGCAGCCCGCGCGACGGTGGGCGTCCGGCGAAATTAGCTTCCTCCGCCCATTTGCCGCCGCCCCTCGGGCACTGCTATTGTACCTGTCCGACTCGATCATCGAATGAGAGTGGAGGATCCGGTGTCCTTTGTGGTGGCCATCACCAGCTCGGACGGCAAGCGACGGGAAGTGCCCCTCCCGGACGGGGAAACCACCATCGGTCGCGACCCGTCGAACACGCTGGTCCTCGACGGCCGTGGGGTCTCGCGCTGGCACGCCAAGTTCGTCGTCAACGCCACGCAGCTGTCGATCATCGACCTCGGCTCGACCTACGGCACTCGCGTCAACGACGTCCCGGCGATGCGGCGCGACCTGGCGGTCAACGACCAGCTGATCATCGGGATGCACCGGCTGCAGGTCAGGCCGACCAGCGAGCCGTTCGACCGTGGCGACAGCCACGACACCCACGAGAACGGCCCGAGCCAGTTCTTCAGCGATGACGTGACCCTCGATCCGCACGAGCGCCAGACGCTGCAGATCGACGAGTCGACGATCCAGTTCATCCTCGACAGCCCCGACGAGTCTGGCCAGCTCAAGGTCCTCAAGAACGAGAAGAGCGACCTGATGCGGGCGGTGGAGGAACTCGAGTCGGGCAAGGCGACGATCAGCCAGCAGCTGAACCGGACGCCGACCACGTCCGAGTGGCAGGACCCGATCTACCACGCGCTGGTGCTGATGTACAAAGTCAGCGCGCGGCTCGCGGCGGCCACCGACCTCGACAGCTTCGTCGCCCCGGTGGCCGATCTGGTGATCGACGCGGTCAACGCCAACACGGTGCTGGTGCTCCTGCTCAACTCCGAGGGCGAGCTGGTCCCACGGGTGATCCGCCACCGCGGCGCGCTCAACCCCGGCGAGGTGCCGGTCAGCCGCGGAATTCTCGATCTGGTGATCAGCGAGCTCGAGCCGGTGATCAGCAACGATGTCGGCCATGACGAGCGGATCGAGAGCGGCCAGAGCCTGGCGCTGTTCAACATCCGCTCGGTGGTCGCTGCCCCGCTGCTGCTTCACGGCCAGCTCAAGGGCGTGCTCTACCTGCACCGCAGCGGCCCCAAGGCGTTCAGCAAGGCCGACGGCGACCTGGTCGGCGCCCTCAGCTCTCTGCTCGCCAGCGGGATCGAGCAGTCGGCGCTCAAGGAGCGCGTGGTCGACGAGAACCTGCGGCGCAAGGCGATCGAGCGCTTCCACCCGCCGGAGATCGCCGAGCGGCTCGCCTTGGGCGATCAGGTCGGCGCGCTCGAGGAGCACCCGGCAACGGTGGTGGTCTGCGACATCCAGGGCTTCGGCGAGCTGGCCAGGAACATCACCCCCCGCGAGCTCGCCCGGATCCTCCACGAGTATTACGAGACTCTCTACGACAAGATCTTTGCCAACGGCGGCAGCCTGGTGAAGCTACATGAGGGATGGGCCCTCGCCCTCTTCGGGGCGCCCGCGGCGACCAACCGCGACGCGGTCTGGGCCGTGGAGGCCGCGCTGGCGCTCTGCACCGAGTTCGCCTCGCTGGCGATGCTCTGGCGGCCGGACGTCGGCACCCTCGGCCTGCGCTGTGCGCTCGACACCGGCCCCGTGGTGGCCGGCTTCGTCGGCGCGGTGGACCGGCTCGAGTACGCGGCGCTCGGTGCACCGATCGGCGTCACCAGCGCCGTCGCCCAGGCCGCCGAGGGGACCTCGCTGATGGTCACCGAGCGCACCTGGAAGGTGCTTCCTCACAAGCGCTACCGGGTCAAGCCGGTGGAGCTGCTGCCGGACCAGAAGATCTTCCAGCTCTCGCGCGCGACGCCGTCCGGTAGCTAGGGGGCTGCCTCAGCCCCCCTCTGCCCCCCTCTGCCCTGCTGCAGCAGATGCAGCAGCAGGGCATTCACCCCAAAGGGTGGGCTCCCTCCGGTCACTCGATTCGCTTCGCTCATCGGACTGCGCCTCCGGCTGGAGCTTCGCTGAGGACGGGGCGTCGCTGGCAAGGCGCGACGACGAAGGCGTACCGGAGCCGGGAAGAGGGTTTCGCTGAGGACGGGGCGTCGCTGGCAAGGCGCG
>JAUVBO010000700.1 GCA_030591195.1 Pseudomonadota bacterium | reverse complement strand
GATGCTCGGGGCCTTGGTGGGTCACTCGCTGGTGATCCCCGCGTGGGGGTCGACGGGGGCCGCGTGGGTGACCTGCGCGACCTCCTGCCTCGGCGCGGTGACGGCGCTGGCGCTGACGTCCCTGCGCTGGTCGGTCCTCCCCCCCCTGCCCACCCTGCTGCGCTGTGCGGCGGTGGCGCCCATGGCCTACGCCCTGCCGGTCGTCTGGCCGGTGCAGAGCCCCTGGATCATCGCCCAGCTGCTCGGCTTCGGTCTGCTGGTCGGCCTGGCATTGGTCGTCTCTGGCGAGCTGCACGCGCGAGACCTCGCCGCGCTTCGCCGCCTGCTGCGTCGCTGAGCCGCCCTGCCCGAGAACCAGGGGCGCTCGAGGTGTTCGGGTCGTTGGCTCAAGGAGACGGGCACCTGGCGATCTTGCTGGTCTTGAAGAAGCTCAGCAGCGCGTGCAGGTTGGTCATCGGGTGCGAGGGGCAGCCGGGGATGAACAGGTCCACCGGCAGCAGGCTCTCGAGGCCGTCGGCGATCTCGGGGCTGCCGCGGAACACGCCGCCAGAGATGGCGCAGTTCCCCACGGCGATCACCGCCTTGGGCGCCGGCATCGCCTCGTAGGTCGAGAGCAGCGCGGCCTTCATGTTCCTCGAGATCGGTCCCGTGACGACGATCCCGTCGGCGTGTCGAGGAGAGGCGACGAAGTTGATGCCGAAGCGAGCGAGATCGAAGAAGGGCGTGGCCAGCACGTTGAGGTCCGCCTCGCAGGCATTGCATCCGGCGGCGGAGACCTGCCGCAGCTGGAGCGAACGCCCGAAGAGCCGCTTGAAGTGCTGCTTGGAATGAGCGGCGAGGTCTGGCAACGAGCCGTCCGTCACGAGGTCCTTGCGGGCCGCCGTCGCCAGCTCGAAGTTCTGGGTGAAGGAGACGAACTTCCCCTCGGACAGCCGCTCGCAGGTGCCGCAGGCACCGCAGCGCCCGAGGTCGAGGGTCTTCCGATCCGCGTCCAGCGCCTCCTGGGGACAGGCCGCCGCGCACCGCGCTGCCAGCTCGTCCGGGGCCTCCCGATCGATCACCGGTCGGCCTCGATAGCGCGGCGGGAGCTCGACCCGCTGCTTGGGATAGCGCGAGGTCTTGCAGCCCTGCTCGAGTCGGTTCTTCAGCACGCTGAGCATCTCGTTTACCTTCGCGGCCTACAGGTCATGCCCGCAATAGGACAGGTTGAAGCTCTTGTTGTTCAGCGGGAAGTCCGAGATCCCGGTGTCGCGCAGCGACATCGCCAGTCCGTTCCAGTTATGGAACGACGGATCCTTGATCTTGTAGTGCAGGATCTTTCCCGCCCCATCGGTCAGCATGCAGTGCGACACCTCTCCGCGCCACGCCTCGTTGACCGTCACGACGAACGACGAGGGAGCCATGGGCTGGACGAACCACTCGTCCTCGACGATCTGGGTCCGCGCGGGCTCGTCCAACAGAAACTCGATGATCGAGAGCGACTGGAGGATCTCGTCGGCCCGGATGCGCGCGCGAGCGTAGACGTCGCCACCGGGCGGCGGATAGGCCGGGATGTCCAGCCGAGGGTAGTGCTCGGTGGGGAAGCAGCGGCGCGCGTCGTAGGGCAGCCCGCAGGCGCGCCCCGCGGGTCCCACCAGCCCCAGGTGATCCGCGTCCTCACGGCTGACGACCCCGCATCCTTCGAAGCGGGCCCGGACGCTGGGCGTGCCGAAGATCAGGTCGATGACGTGCTCCACCTGGGGCCGCAAGATGTCGATGCGTCCGCGGATCGTCGACCGGTCCTCGTCGACCAATGCGGCGCCGACGCCGCCGGGCCGAACCAGCCCCTTGCCGAAGCGACTGCCGCAGAGCCAGAGGCTCATGTTGAGGAAGTCGCCCCGCATCCGACCGCAGTAGTTGGCCGGCGGCAGGAAGGCGACGTCACCGCTGAGCGCCCCGAGGTCACCGACGTGGTTGGCGACACGCTCCAGCTCGATCCCGATGGTGCGGAGGAGCTGCGCCGCGGGATCCGGGCGCCGATCGGTCAAGCTCTCGACGGCCTGGGCGAAGCAGAGGCTGTGACCAACGACGGTATCGCCGGCGATGCCCTCGATCAGAGACGGCAGCCGGGCCAAAGAGAGCTGCGGGATCATCTTCTCGATGCCCCGGTGCTGGTAGCCGAGGTGGATCTCCAGGTGCAGCACGCGCTCGCCGATGCACTGGAAGCGAAAGTGTCCGGGCTCGATCACGCCGGCGTGGACCGGGCCCACCGCGACCTCGTGGATCTCGTCGCCCTCGACCCGGTAGTAGTCGTAGCGGCCGGGGATCTCCTGCTGGTAGTCGTTGCCGAAGACGTCTTTCCTTCCCGTGGCGTTTGGGTGATACCGCACCATCTTCAGCCAGGGATGTCCGCTGGGGACCAGGCCGAGCTGCTCGGCGATCTCACGCTCGAACAGGTGGTACGGCTCGCACTCGGTGCTGAGGGAGACGTAGGTCTCGGGAGCCTCGGCGCTCGCCACCAACAGCTGGCCCAGCGGACCGTCGTCTCGCGCGGTTCGCAGCACGGCGAGCAGGGTCAGCGCACCATCGTCCTCGAAGCCAAAGAACTGGACGACCTTTCCGCCGCCGCCGACGATCTGCAGCGCCTGAGCGCGAAGCTCGTCGAAGGTCAACCGGGGAACTCGATCGCGAGCCAGCAGCTCACCGTTTTCGACTGCCAGGAATGCCGTCTCCATCAGAAACCTCCCCAGTCGAAGCCTACGGCCTCCGATAGTGCCTGGTGCAGGGTCTCGGGCATCCAAATACACAGCACGATCGAGGTCAGGAGCAGTGCGTACTGGGGCCAGACCATCACTGCGCGCTCCTCGACCTCGCGCGTCTCGAGGTCGCCCTCCGTACCGTAGGAGATCTTCATCACGTGGTTGGCGAACCCGGCGAAGATCGCGCACAAGCAGGCGAGGAAGACCCCGATCGCGATCTGGTGCCCGGCGCGAAACGCCGCGATGATGATCAACAGCTCTCCGAGGAAGAGCCCGAAGGGGGGGAAGCCGGCGATGCCGATGAAGCCGCCAATGAAGGCGACGAAGGTCCTGGGCATTCGCCCCGCCAGACGGCCCGTCCTGTCGATCAAGCGGGTGCCGTAGCCGAGCAGGATGTTGCCCGACGTGAGGAACAGCGAGGACTTGATCAAGCTGTGGTGGATCAGACACAGCATCGCGCCAAAGGCGCCGACCCCGCCGACACCGGTGCCGAAGGCGATGATCCCCATGTTCTCGATGCTCGAGTAGGCCAGCAGGCGCTTGTACTCGCTCTGCCGCAGGATGAAGGTCGCCGCGGCGAGCATCGAGACCAGGCCGAAGGCGATCAGGATCGTGCCCGAGAAGTCGCCCAGGCCCGCCGCCTGCATGATCTTGTTGGTCTTGAAGATGCCCAGATAGGCGCAGTTAAGCAGGACGCCGGAGAGCAGGGCCGAGGCCGGGCTCGGGGCTT
>JAUVBO010000445.1 GCA_030591195.1 Pseudomonadota bacterium | reverse complement strand
GTGGCGGGGCGAGCCACGGTGCAGCTCTTCGGCCACCAGCTCCTTGCCCGAGCCGGTAGAACAGGTCCTGCCGGAAGCGGCCCTGCTTGACCTCGGCGGTCAGGTCGCGGTTGGTCGCCGCCACCAGCCGGACGTCGATCTTGCGCACCACGTCGCCGCCAACGCGCTTGATCGTCCGTCGGTCGAGCACCCGCAGCAGCCGGGTTTGCAGCGGCAGCGGCAGCTCGCCGACCTCGTCGAGGAAGACGGTGCCGCCCTGGCTGCGCTCGAAGACGCCGATCCGCTGGGCCGCCGCGCCAGTGAAGGCTCCCTTCTCGTGGCCAAACAGCTCGGACTCGATCAGCTCGGCCGGCAACGAGCCGCAGTCGACGATGTTCAGCGGCCGGTCGTGGCGGGGCGAGCCACGGTGCAGCTCTTCGGCCACCAGCTCCTTGCCCGAGCCGGTCTCGCCCTCGATCAGCACGGTGACGTCGGTCGGCGCCACCGCGGCGAGGATCCCGTAGAGCCGCTGCATCGCCGGCGACGCGCCGATCATCCCGCCGAAGGCCTCACGCCGGCGGATTCGCTGGGACTCCTCCTCGCGGGCCTCGATCCGCAACACCGTCTTCGACAGTCGCAGCTCGCACCCCGGGTCGAGCACCGCTTCGCTGATCCGCGTCCCCCGGATGAAGGTCCCGTTGGTGCTGCGCAGGTCCTTGACGACGAAGCCCCGATCCTGGACCTGAAACTCGAGGTGGTAGCGCGACACGCCCGGATCGGTCAGGGGCAGGTCGTTGTCCGGTGCACTGCCCACGGTCAGCCGGTGGGTGCTCAGCTCGCAGGACGCGCCGCTGTCGGGGCCGTGGACGGCTCGCAAGGTCGCCGGGCGCGTGACCAGCAGCGGGTTGTCCTGCTCGTAGATCAGTAGCGTAGGGGGCGATCCGCCGAGCGTGCGCTTGCGCTGGGAGTTAGTCGTCACCAGGGGGACGATGTTAACATGATCGCTGACCGGCGAGATCCCATCGCCAGCAAGCGACACCCCGGAATGGACGCCCTCAGCAAGCCGTCGCGGGTCGGCAAGTACGAGCTGCTCACCGAGATCGGCCGGGGAGGGATGGCGACGGTCTACCGCGCGCGGCTGCGTGTCGGCGGCGGTGTCGACAAGCCGGTGTCGCTCAAGCTGCTCCACTCCCACCTCGCCGGCGAGCGTGACTTCCTGCTGCTGTTCGAAAACGAGATGCGGGTCGCGATCGGCATGTCCCACCGCAACATCGTCCAGACCTTCGACGCCGGCGAGCAGCAGGGCCGACACTTCATGGTGATGGAGCTGGTCGAGGGCTGCACCCTGCGCCAGCTGCTCGGCCAGCTGACGGCCGCCGGCGAGCGGCTACCGGTGGAGCTAGGTCTGTTCGTCGGGATGGAGGTCTGCGCGGCGCTTGACTACGCCCACCGTCACCCGACCGGCCAGGGAAACGTCGGTGTCTATCACCGCGACGTCAGCCCGAGCAACATCCTGCTCTCGCGCGAGGGCGACGTGAAGCTGGTCGACTTCGGCGTGGCCCGCGCCGCCGGTCGCCTGACCGTGGTGGGTGACGCGATCAAGGGCAAGCTCGGCTACATGGCGCCCGAGCAGGCGCGAGGTGAGGTCGACGGTCGCTGCGACCTGTTCTCGCTCGGGGCGACGCTCTACGAGCTGCTCACCGGCCAGGAGATGCGACGGACGGCGGATCTCGACGCGGTGATCTACCACCGCGTCGAGGAGCTGACGCCGCCGTCGCGCCACCGGGACGAGCTGCCGCCGGGGGTGGATCGGGTGCTGCTCGACTGCCTCGCCCGGGCGCCCGAGGACCGGCCGGCGAGCGCGGCAGCCCTGCGCGACCGGCTCGCCGAGCTGGCCTTCGAGGTCCAGCGGGTGGTGGGCGGTGGCTTCGACTTGCAGATGCGGCTGCGTGACTACCTCCAGCAGCGGCTCGCCGGCCCGGTGGGTCCGGCCCCGAGCGACAAGAGCAGCCAGACCGCGCGGGTGCGACGGGCAATGCTCGACCAGGCGCGGGAGATCCCCACCGACGTCGGGGCGATCGAGACACCGTCCCCGCTCGAGCAAGTGCTGACGATCGAGGACGACGCGATCACCGCCGCCGATCTACCAGCCGCCGAGCTCACCGCCGACGGGTTCACCGCCGACGGGTTCACCGCCGACGGGTTCACCGGCGACGACGAGGTCACCGGCATCGCGCTGGTGGCGTTCGATGGTGGACGTCGGCGCGCGTGGGGACTGCTGGCGGGCGGCGGGCTGCTGCTGCTCGCGCTGGCGGTGGCGATCTTCATCTGGGTCGCCGGCGACTCGACCCCCCGTGGGGGGCTGGCGGTCGCCGTCGATCGGGCCGACATCGGGCCGCAAGCAGCCGCGCTGACCCGGCAGACGGACGCGAGCGTCGCGACCCCGCGACCGGACGCGGCGAGCCCTCGACCAGACCTGGCGGCGGTGACGACCACCGTCACGCCGGCCGACAGCGGCCCGACACCGCGGCGGCCGCGAACGCGCCTCCGGCGGCCGCGGCGGCTGAGGTCGAAGCAGGTCGCCAAGCTCGGCAAGGGTTGGCTCGACATCAACGCCGCGCCCTGGGCCCGGGTCTACGTCGACGGGCGCTACCGTGGCGACACGCCGCTGCAGAACCTCGCGCTGGCGGCGGGCAAGCACACCGTGAAGCTGGTCAACCCGCGGCTGAAGGCCTCGCGCACGCTGACCGTCCGTATTCGGCCGGGCAAGCACCAGCGCCAGGCGGTACGCTTGGGCGCCCCCTGAGCCGGCTGTGGGAACCGCGACTAGCCGAAGTAGCGCTTGAGCAGCCCGGCGAAGGCCGCGCCGTGGCGCGCCTCATCCTTGCACATCTCGTGGACGGTGTCGTGGATCGCGTCGTACCCGAGCTCCTTGGCCTTGGTGGCGATCGCCTTCTTGCCCTTGCAGGCGCCGCGCTCGGCCTCGACCCGCTTGATCAGGTTGGTCTTGGTGTCGGCGTCGACGACCTCGCCGAGCAGCTCGGCGAAGCGGGCGGCGTGGTCGGCTTCCTCGAAGGCGATCCGCTTGTAGGCCTCGGCGACCTCAGGGTAGCCCTCGCGGTCGGCCTGGCGGCTCATCGCCAGGTACATGCCGACCTCGGTGCACTCGCCCTTGAAGTTGGCCCGCAGCCCCTCGAGGATCCCGGCGTCGGTGCTCTGGTCGGCGACCCCGATGCGGTGCTCGTCGGCCCAGCCTTGCTCCTCATCGCCCTGCTCGGCGAACTTGTCGGCCGGCGCGCCGCACTGGGGGCAGGCCGCGGGGGGCGCGTCGCCCTCGTGAACAAAGCCACATACCGAACAGACGTACTTCTTCGTCATCGTCACTCTCCGTTGCTGCTGGCTCGCGGTGGCCAGAATTCAGCATTCAGCAACAGAAATGCCGCATGGTCAAGCAGCGGTGGTGGTTCACGGGAGGATCGCCTAGAGCACGTACTTCAGGTGGACCAGGTGCCGGGCGTACTCCTTGGCGGCCTGACCGAACTGCTGCTCGATCTTGCGCGCGGCGACGACGAAGGTCGCCTGCTCGCCGGCCACCCGCGAAAAGAGGATCTGGCGCCGGGCGCCGTCCTCGTCGAGGTCGATGGCGCAGAGCTTGTCGTCGTCCTTCGAGGTCAGGTTCTCGTGACAGACCGGGCAGCAGAAATTCCACGCGGCTCCCGGCTCGAGCTCGGTGCCGGGGGGCAGATGCAGCTCGTAGTTTCCCGGCTGGGGGTGGAAGCCGACGAGCAGCCGCCGCCCGGCGCCCGACGGGTCACCGACGAGGATGATCAGGTCCTTCGGGTTGAGGCTTGCTTCGCACTTGGGACAGGAATATCGCCAGCTCATCGCGCCCTCCAGTCGGTCACGTCCACAGACACCGTCGCCCCGAGCGACCGCGCCAGTGTCCGTCACCCCGCCGGAACGCGCAACCGTCGCGCTAGTCCCCTTCCCGCTTGAGGGTCGGCACCATCGACGCCGGGATGAAGTCGAGGAACCGCCGGGCGGTCTCGAGCAGGCCTCGCCCCTCCACCGCGGCGAGCTCGCCGAAGTTCTGCGACAGGGCAGCGAGCAGGTGCTCGTCGCCGAGGCGGTTGAGCGCCGAGACGAGCTGGGGCGAGAACGCCGCCGCCTGCTTGATCGTGCCCTCGACCCGGGCGGCGAGGCCGTCGAGCTCGAGCTGTTGGCCGGCCGCCCGCCGCTCGAGGCTCGCCGCGTGGTCGGCCTGCTCGATGGCCAGCCGTCGCTCGCGGGTCTGCTGCTCGAGCTCCACCAGCGACAGCTCCTGCTGCTGGGAGAGCTCGGCGAGGGCCGCCTGCTGCTCGCGGCGGGTGCGCTCGGCGAGGTGCAGCCGCTGGTGCTGCTCGGCCTCCCGCGCGATCCGGGCCAGGCTCGTGGCGTGGGCCTCGTTGGCCAGCTCTCGCTCGATGGCCTCGATTCGTCGCCGGCTCTCGAGCTCGGTCTCCTTGTCCGCCACTGCCGTCGCCCGCGAGACCGCCAGC
>JAUVBO010000958.1 GCA_030591195.1 Pseudomonadota bacterium | reverse complement strand
CGCTGGGGCTGGCGCCGCGCGACGGTGACATCGTCAGTCTCTCGCTTTCGGCCGAGGGCGACCACCAAGGCATCGACTATTGCTACCGCTACTGCGACTACACCGGCCCAACCTCTGACTGCGTCGAGGGAGCGATCGCGACCGTCGACTGCGCTGCTCTGCTCGCTCCTGCCGTCACTAGCCGCTGAGATCCTCACCGGGGTCGACCACGGGGGCGCTACGTTGAGCGTGCAGGCCGCCGGTAGCTGACGAGCTCGAGGCGGTCGAAGTGTTGCGTTTGCTCGCGTAGCTGCTCGAGCATCACCCGTCTGGCGGCGTCGGCGGAGGCACCGCCGCTACCCGAGCCGATCAGCGGCAGGGCGACCGAGCGCGCGCCGAGGCAACGGGCCAGCGACAGGACATTGCGGGTTGCCAGCCGGGTGGTGCGCTCGGAGCCGCGCCAGGCGAGGTCGATGCCGGCGACGTGGATCACCCAGCGAGCGGGCAGGTCGAAGCCCGCGGTCTCGGTGGCCGAGCCGAGGGGTAGGGGAGCGCGACGGGAGACGCGGCGGATCGCCTCGCGTCCCCCCGCCTTGCGGATCGCCTTCGAGACCCCCTGGGGCAGCAGGAGCCAGGCGGGGATCACGTTGCGGTTCCAGGCGTTGACCACCGCGTCCACCTCGCGGCGGGCCACGTCGCCTTCGACCTCGACCACTTCGCCCGGTCCCGGGTCGTCTGGCGCCGGGCTGGCGAGGCGATCGGCGAGCTCGATCAGGTAGTCCCGGTGCTGCACCTTCTCGACCCACGCCTCGGGCAAGCCCGACAGGCCAAGCTGGGCGCCGACGAAGCCGCCGACCAGCGCACAGACGCTGTCGGTGTCGCCCCCGGCGCCGATGGCGGCGCGCATCGCCGCTGGTAGGTTGAGCTCGCAGCGCCGGATCAGCGCCAGGGCAGCGGGCACGCTCTGCCGCACGTGGCCCGAGGTCCCGATGGCTCGCAGCTGGTCGACGACCGGCAGTCCGTCGGCAGCCTCGAGCACGGCGGGCTCGACCAGGCCGCTGGCGTGGGCGAGATCAGCGAGCATCGAGGCCAGCGCCTCGCCGCGCAGGCTCCCTGCTGGCGCTCGTAGGGCCGTCGCGTAGAGCCGGGCAATGAGCACCGCGGCGGCGACGGCCGGCTCGGCGGTGTGGGTCGCGCGCGCGTTGCGGCTGACCTCGTCGACCAGCCGCTGGGGATCGTCGTCGCGAGACCGGGCGATGGCCAGCGGCGCGATCCGCATCGCCGCCCCGTTGCCCTGGCTGTCGATGCCGGGCTCGATCTCACCGTCGGCCGAGCGCAGGCCGAGCCGGGCGGCGTTGCGGGCGGCCCGGCTGCAGGCCCGCCCGGCGCCGATGCGGTAGCCGCGCCAGACGGCGAGCTCGTCGAGGAATCGCTGGTGAATGTAGGCCCCGCTTGGATCGATGCTGCGCGCGACGCTGATCGTCAGCTGGGTGTCGTCCGAGATGTCGCCCGCCTGTCGGGTGACGCGGACCAGCCCGCGGCGCATCGCCGGATCGCTGCCGTAGCGCAGTCGGACCAGCCAGCGCGGTAGTTGCTCGGCGGGCAGCCCCAGAGCGTCGCCGATGGCGAGGCCGACCAGGGCCCCGCGACAGCGGTCCTGGTGCTCCTTGTCGGGCGCAATGAACGGCTCGATCCCGGGGGTTGGCCCAAGTGGTGGCCCCGGGTAGGCCCGACGGGCCCAACGGACCCGCAGCACCACGGCGAGCAGCCGCAGCGCCAGGTAGCCGCCGCAGACCACGAGCAGCACGCGGGAGATGTCCTCGACCATCAAGCCACCTCTGGGAATCCACGCCCGATCAGCGGTCCACTGCTGTCGAGCCCTCGAGGGCAGCCCGGGCCTGGTGCAGGGCCCTGAGGACGCGATGCAGATCGGTGCTCTCATGCATCGGAGTCCTCCCCCTTGCTCGTCCCGAGCGCCTTTGACCGAGGCTTCTCCTTGCCATCGAGGCGCTTGGCCTCCTCCACCACGCGATCGAAGTCCGACAGATACTCCGCGTCCTGCCTCTTGCGATACCCCTTGTACTCGCCCTCGGCCTTGAGCTTCGCCTCGAGCGCGCTCACTCTGCCTTTGTCGGTGAGGATTGGGTAGTCGGACAGCTCCAAGAAGCTGTTCAGGAAGCTCGCCCAGTCCTTCATCTTCATCAGGCGGCCGCGCTGGGCACGGTTCTCGGCGAGGTCTAGATAGGCCGAGACGATGCGATTGAGCTCCTTGACGTGTGCCTCGCTCAGGTAGTTCTTGGCCACGCTCACGTCGGACTTGAGGACCTTGCCGTCGGGCGCGTGCTTCCAGGTGGTCAGGCCCATGAAGAGCTTGGTGGCATCGGCCGAGGCATAGATCAGCTCGGCCGCGGTCTGGCCGGTGATGGCCCAGTGCAGCTTGTTTTGCACGGTGGCGAAGAACTCGCGGGTCAGCGGCGCGTTGGCGTCGTAGTCGATCGAGAGCGCGTAGATGTCGGTGGTCTTCTGGTAGAAGCGGCGCTCGCTCGCCCGGATCTCCCGGATGCGCTCGAGCAGCTCGTCGAAGTAGTCCTTGCCGAAGGCTGTCTTGCCCTGCTTGATGCGCTCGTCATCGAGCACGAAGCCCTTGATTATGAACTCGCGCAGGGTCCTGGTCGCCCAGATGCGGAACTGGGTAGCCTGGTAGCTGTT
>JAUVBO010000456.1 GCA_030591195.1 Pseudomonadota bacterium | reverse complement strand
GGTGGGCCGCGCGAGGTGTTGCTTGAGCACGCCGCGGGAGACGGTGGCCGGATCGCCGTCGAAGAAGCTGAGGAAGGTGCCGCCGCACTCGCTGCAGAGGTCGACGTGCGCGGTCTCGGCTCCGCCGGTGCCCTCGCCGATCTGGACCGTCACTTCCTCCATCGGCGCTTCGCAGCCGGGGCAGCTTCGTCGTCGTTCGCGGTACACGCCGAGATCTTACCCTGCTACGAGCCGGCGGGGCGTCAGCGTCTTGCTTGCCGCGGCGCGTCATGTCGGCCGGCGAGCTGGTCGGGTCTCTTCGTCGGAGGAAAATCTCACCTCGACGGCACCTTCGCCGAGCCCGCTGCGTATGATCACTCTATGCAACACCGACGTATCGCGGCCTCGGTCATCCTGGTCCTCTTCGCCGTGCTCCACGGCTACACGGCCCACGCAGCACTGAGCTCGGGCTCGAGCGCCTTCTACTGGCTCGGGATCTGCTCGGTGGTCTTCGCCGCCGGCTACGGCGTCGCCACGCTCGCGCTCTGGCGGGGCTGGTTCTGGGCCCGGTGGCTCGGGTTGGGCATCGGGGTGGTTGGGCTGCTCAACTGCCTGACCTTCGCCTGGCTGAGCCACAGCGGCGCCTTGGCGGCTTTCGGCTCGGAGCTGACTTGGGCCGGGCTGCAGGGGGTCGGCTTCGCCGCGCTGCTGGCGCTGCTCTCCGGGCGCCGGATGGTCGAGGCCTACGACGAGAGCCCCTCGCCACGGAACCACTGGCGCTACGATGTCCGGTCGATGCGGATCCTCCGCTGGGCAGTGGTGCTCAACATCGCAGTGCTGCCGATGCTGCTCAAGCACGTCGGCAACAGCGCCTTCTGGCTCAGCTGTGGCTCCCGGTCGGTGGCCGCGCTGACCGCCATCGCGCTGCTCGCGGGGCTGGTGCTGGTGGTGATGCAGCGCACCGCCGGGCTGCTGCTGCTCGGTCTCGGTGGCCTGTCGACGATCTACCTCGCCGGGGCCTCGAGCTGCGGCCTCGCGGCGATGCTCTCCGGCGGTCCCTGGTCTGGCTCGAGCCTCGGCTACCAGCTGGCCCTGCTCGACACCGCGCTGATCAGCACTGCGTTTCTCCCCGGCGCCCTCGCCGCCCTCGCCGCCGTGGCGGCCTTCGCCGGCCCGATCACCCGCTACCTCCGCGGTCGCTAGCCTCGGGCTTGGCGGTCCCGTCACCGAGTTTCAACAACGAGAGGCAAGCGGGGAACGACTCAAGCAGCGTGCCGGCCACCTCCTCGAGCGGGTTGAGGACGTGGTCGCTGGTTACCGTCGAGGTCATGCCCGAAGACCCGCCGACCAGCCGCCGATGCACGCGCCGACCTCGCCGATGCACGCGCCGACCTCGCCGATGCTGGCGTCGAGGTTGACGGCGGTGATGACAGCATGATCGCGGGCCAGGATGGTGGCTGCCAGGGATGCATCGGCGCGAACAATGTCTGTGAGCCGGGAACCGCGATGGGGGCCTGCGGTCGTGGCGGGGTCGTGTGTCAGGTCTGTGTTCCGGCGCTCGAGGTCTGCGACCCCGACGGGTGCACGACGGAGTGACAGGTAGCCGAGCGGGTGCGAGCTAGACCGTTGGGACCTGCACCCCGAGCAGCCAGGTGGCCCGGCCGCCCGGCCGAGCGCTGAGCTTGACCGGCACCGCGTCGCGCAGCACGACCCCGAGTGGTCCCGCCTCGAGCCGGCCGAAGAAGGTTCCGGCAGCGCCCGGCACCACCTGCTCGTGGTAGCCCTTGAGCTCGACGGTGAATGCCTTGTGCCGCAGGGGCAGCTTGAAGGTCCGATAGCTGGGCACCAGCCGGTGGCGATAGAGCTTCAGCTGGTGGTCGTAGTAGCGCTGGCTGCGCATGCCCACCTGCCGGCGCTGGAAGGCGTAAGGCGTGACCACCAGCTGCATCGTATTGGTCGTCGGGTCGTGGCGGGCGTGGGAGACCTCGCCGTGCCACTGGGTGCACATGCCCTGGTACATGTGGGGCGCGGTGGCGACCACCTCGGACTTGAGCTGGACCACGCGGCTCTTCTTCAGCACCGGCGCGGCCTCGGAGGGAGGCATCATCTGGCTGGCGATGGCCGCCGCGGCGGTCTCGTTCCTCAGCGCCTGGTTGGCAGCGACGAGGCCTCGGGCGGTGCGGGCGATCTCGGAGTGCTCGGCGGCGAGGGAGCTGAGCTTGGCCCGCCGCTCGTACTTGAAGGTGTAGCCGTAGAGCGCGGCCTGGGCCTTCTGGTAGTGCGCCAGCCCCTGGGCGGCGTCGCCGGCCTTCATCGCCTGCTCGGCGGCGTTGTTGTCCTTGTTCATCTGCGCGACGGCGTCCTTGCGCGCCGAGCGCTTCTTCAGCGCCACGCCGCCGCCGATGGCG
Organism: Pseudomonadota bacterium; assembly: GCA_030591195.1. Next base: position 2,063 of record JAUVBO010000456.1, on the reverse strand, counting down.
CCAGCGATCACCAGGCCACAGCCCGAGGCCGAGAGCACCCATGCGACCAGGCAACAGAGCACCACGAAACGTTTCATCCGGAACCTCTCCATCCAGGGTTGTGGCGGGTCGTACGGGTGGCGAGGGTGTCCCTTCCGGTCGGCTGTGAAAAACTTCGCGGGGGGTCAGTCGGTGACAGGGCCGCGCCGGGTGAGCTTGCCGGCGATCCGCGAGCGGAGCTCGTCGATCTCTCGTGCCCCCAGCAACCGGGCGGCCACCAAGAGACCGATCAGGTAGACCGGAGCCACGGCGGCTCCGACGGCGACCGCGCCGAAGAGCCGGGTGCTGTCGACCATCGTGCAGAGCCACCGTCGTAGCGCCCACGCGGCGGCCGCCGGCGGGGCGGCCGCCAGGGCCGTCCGGGCTATCGCCGCGTAGCTCGGCAGGGCGCGATTGTTCGTGTGGCGGTTGAACGCGGTGAACAGCACCAGGGCCTGGAGCAGGCTCGACAGGGCGATGGCGCCGGCCAGCCCGGCCTCACCGAAGCGGCCGGCGGCGACCCAGTAGACCGGCACCGAGGCGACCACGGTGGCCGTGCCGTAGATCGCTGGCAGCAGGGTGTTCTTCAGCGCGTAGAAGCCGCGGAGCACGATGAACAAGGTCGCCGTGCAGAAGGCCGTGGACAGCAGGATCTGCAGCGCGAGGGTCGTGCGGCCGGTGGCGGTGGCGTCGAAGGCGCCACGCTGAAACAGCACCACCACCACCTCGCGGGCGAGGATCGCGAGGATCGCCGAGGCGGCGATCGTCAGGCAGGAGAAGCGACGGATGGTCTGGTTGAGCGTCTCGAGCAGGGCGTCCATCCGTCCCTGGGCGTGAAGGCGGGCGAGGAACGGGTAGGAGGCGGTGCCCGCCGCGCTGCCGAACAGGCCGACCAGCAGCATCGTCACCCGCAGGGCATAGTTCATCGAGGCCACCGCGCCGTCCGAGAGCATCGAGCCGAAGAAGCGGAAGAAGAACTCCACCGAGAAGGTCATGCTCAGCCCGAGGATCAGCGGCAGCGAGAGCAGCACGTACTGGCGCAGGTCGGGGTGCGAGAGCGACAAGGCCGGGCGGTAGCGGGCGCCGGCGCGCCGGGCCCCGAGGACCTGCAGGGCGAAGTTTCCGAGGGCCGCGCCGCCGAGGACGCCCCAGGCGAAGCCCTCGATGCCGAGGCGCCCGCCGAGCAACGCACCACCAGCAATGATCCCGCCGTTGTAGAGCAGGGGCGCGAGCGCCGGCACGAAGAACTGGCCCTTGGCGAACTGCACCGCCATCAGCAGCCCGCCGAGGAAGAAGAACGTCTGGGCCGGCAGGATGATCCGCGTCATCCTCGTCGCCAGCGCGAGCACCTGGGCGCGTCCCCGGGTGCCCGGGGCGACCAGCGCCACCAGGGCCGGGGCGAGCCAGACGGTGACGGCGGTGATCCCGAGCATCAGGGCGGCAAAGAGCGTCGCGACGATCGAGAACACCCGCCAGCCCTCTTGCTCGTTGTCGGCCTCTAGGTGGGCGGCGAAGATCGGGATGAAGGTGATCGAGAGGTAGCCACCGGCCACCGCGTGGTTGAGGATCTCGGGCAGGGCGAAGGCGATGTTGTAGGCGTCGACCTCGGTGCCCGCGCCGCCGATGTAGGCGATGAACGACTCGCGCACCACCCCGAGCAGTCGCGAGAGGAACACCGACGCCATCATGATCAGCGAGGCGACGCCGATCTTGCGCGCGAGCTGTTGCTTGTCGTCTTCGACCAAGGCCTGGCTATTGTAGCGCGCTGGATCCAAGCGGGCGAAAACTATGGAATCGCTTGCATCCGGCGCCTGATTCGCCGTAAAAGCCGTGGCTACATGACGTAGAGCTGACCCAAGGTGGTACGGAGGCGACATGGCGGAAGCGAACGAGAAATCGGGGGACAAGCAGCAGGATTCCTTCGTCCAGCAGGTGCGGACGATGTCGTGGAACTTCTGGGTCTGCAACCTGATCGAGGCCTTCGAGCGTCTGGCGTTCTTCGGCGTCGGCGCGGTGCGTTCGCTCTACATGAAGAACGCCCTGCG
>JAUVBO010000663.1 GCA_030591195.1 Pseudomonadota bacterium | reverse complement strand
TCAGCTGGCCCGCCGCCGACAGGTCGATCACCTCGAACAGGTCCGACTGGGAGCCAGCCTCACCGAAGGGGCGCGAGACGACGATCTTGCGCGCCCGGTCCGCCGGCCCCGGCACCCGCGTGCAGGACTGTCCGGCGTCCGGCGTGAGGTCGGAGCTCGGCGTCGAATCGAGCGGCAACCCCTGGTCCCCCGAGGTGTCGACGGGCGATGCGGCATCGGCGGGAGGCCCAAGATTCGGGGTCGGCGGTACCGCTGCCGCTGCAGCCAGCGGCGATCAGCGCGACGCCACCGATCGCCAGCCCCCCCGGGATTTGCAGACAGCCATCCATCAGCATCGCCCTCCGCGAACGAGCATCGGGTTCACCCGGCGCGCATCTTAGCAGGCTCGCGTGCTACCGTCGGGCTGAATGGTCCTCAGGGCAACGGAGAGCTCGATGGCGGACGATACCGTGGACGATGCTGCCAGGCGGCGGGTGATCGCCGCCATCGGCCGGCGCGAGCCAGACCGGATCCCGCGCGACTACTGGGCCACCGCCGAGGTCACCGGGCGGCTGCTCGAGCACTACGGCCCCGCGGACCGCGAGGCGCTGCTGCAGCGGCTCGGCGTCGACTTGCGCTACGTCATGGGGCCGAGCTTCGCCGGCCAGCAGTTCCGCGTCCACGACGACGGCATCGTCGAGGATCACTGGGGCGTGCGGCGCCGGCCGATGCACGTCGAGGGCACCGACCGCACCGGGCGAGCCTGGCGCTGGAGCTACCAGCACGTCGACCGCTCGCCGCTGGCCACCGCCACCACCGTCGCCGAGATCGAGGGCTACGACCACTGGCCCTCGGCCGAGATGTGGGACTACAGCGGGGTGGCCGCGGCCTGTCGGCAGGCCCGGGCCACCGGCTGCGCGGTGGTCAACGGCGGCGACCGGCTCGATCGCACGGCCCAGTTCAAGCCGGCGATGTACCTCCGGGGAGCCGAGCAGCTCCTCGTCGACTTGCTGAAGAACCCGGCGATCGCCGAGTGCATCCTCGAACACATCGCCGGCTACTACCTCGAGTACAACCGACGGGTGTTCGAGGCCGCCGAGGGCCAGATCGACATCTTCTTCATGGGTGACGACCTGGGCACCCAGCAGGGCCTCTGGTTCAGCCCCAAGCTCTACCGCAGGTTCTTCAAGGAGAACTTCCGCCGCTTCAACGACCTGGCCCACCGCCACGGGATCAAGACCATGTACCACTCCTGCGGCAACGTCGAGGCGCTGATCCCCGACCTGATCGAGTGCGGCCTCGACGTGCTCCAGTCGCTGCAGCCGGCCGCCCTCGACCTCGCGCGGGTCAAGCGCGAGTACGGCAAGGACCTCGCGTTTCAGGGCGGCATCGACATCCAGCAGACGATGCCCCGTGGCACGGTCGCCGAGGTCAGGGCCGAGGTCGCTCACCGCGCCAAGCTGCTCGGCGCTGGCGGCGGCTACATCTTCGGCACCGCCCACAACCTGTTGCCCGACGTGCCGACCGAGAATATCGTCGCCCTCTTCGACGCCTATCGCGAGTACGGTGCTTACCTTTGACTGCCACAGGAGCGTGAATCATGGCTCTTTCTCTTCGCTGGACCTTGGTCCCGATCGCCGTCGCCTGCCTGCTGCTGCCAGCTTCAGGCTGCACCTCGAGCGACGACGGCACCGCCACCCCCGATCCCGACGGCTCGCTGGCCGACAGCGTGGTCGTGACGCCTGACGGTGCGGTCGTGGCGCCCGACGGTGCGGTCGTGGCGCCCGACGGTGCGGTCGTGACGCCCGACGGTGCGGTCGTGACGCCCGACGTCGCCTCATTGCCCACCACCGCCGAGCAGGAGCCGAACGACGGCGCCACCGTCACCGAGCTCAACGACGTTCAGGTGCCAGGCACGATCACCGGTGGGATCGGCACGGACAACGACACCGACATCTTTCGCTTCGCTGGCAAGGCGGGCGACCGGCTGCTGATCAGCGTCGTCAGCACCGGCGACCTGCAGCCCCACCTGGCGGTGCTCGGCGAGCCGCCGATGGACGTGCCGGTGGTCGTCAACCGCGGACCGGGTGACCTGATCGTCGAGGTCTACCTGCTCGAGACCGGCAACCACCTGCTCGGAATCCGCGACCGCCGGAACCTCGGCAGCTCACCCGCCGGCGTCGGCGGGCCAACCTTCGGCTACGAGATAACCGTCACCCCGCTGTCCCGCGCGCCGATTCCGCTGAGCGCGGGCAAGGTGCCGAGCACGCTCGACCCGGCGGGCACGGTGCGGGTATTCAGCTTCGACGCCAAGACCGGCGACGAGGTGACCCTCGAGGTCTTCGCCGCGCGGCTCGGCCCGCCCTCGGACGTCGACTCACGCCTGACCCTGTTCCACCCGGGCCAGGGTGCCTGGCTCGGCACCAACGACAACCCGGGCCTCAGCGAGCTCGACGCGCTGCTGCACGCCTCCTCGCTGCCCTTCAACGGCCCGTACCACGCGATCGTTGAAAACGTCGCCGAGAGCGGCGCCGACTTCGGCTTCGAGCTCGAGCTGACCAAGAACTAGCGGGGGCTCAGTCGCCGATCAGCGCGTGGCGGGTGTCGGTTGCGCTGAGCAGGATCGTGTCGGTGGGCTGGCTCCGCCCGGCGAGCTTCATCACCCGCAGCATCAGCGTCGCCTTGGCGGGCAGGCCCTCGCCGTAGGACCTGGCGGCCGCGGTGGTGGTGATGCCGAGGGCCTCGAGCGAGTCCTTGGGCAGCAGCTTGCGGCTGCCGCGCTGCTTGCGGACGAAGCGCCCCCGCTGGGTGAGGTCCTTGGCGCAGAGCTCGACGCGCAGCGCCTCGATCTCGCCCCGCGTCACCTGGTCGCGACCGAAGTGCGCCCGGAGGAACTTGCCGAAGCCACCGGTGACCACCGGCACGGCGCCCTTGACCAGGGCGTGACGCACGGGCAGCCGGGTCATCGTCCGCGCCAGCCGCCTGTCGGCCTGGGCCAGCTCGGCCGGGGTGTAGCTGACCTTGTTTGCCTGGCCGTTTTCCATCAGCTGGCGCACCCGGTGGCTGCCGATCTGGATCGAGCCCGACGCGGTGATCTTCCCCCCCGGGGTGCCGACGGTGGTCTGGTTGCTGTTGCCGCCGGTGTCGATCACGGCAACCCTACGAACGTCCGCGCCGACCTGCCGATCGAGCCTCGCCTTGGGCCAGGCCGCCAACGTCCCGCGGAAGCCGAGCTCGGCCTCCTGCTTGCCGCTGAGGATCCGCGCCTGGCAGATGCCGAGGACCCCCTGGACATCCTCGCAGATGAACTGGGCGCCCGACTTCTTTCCCGCGGCTCGCGCCTTGCCGTTCGGTACGCCGGTGGTGTTGCGCACCGCCGCGGTGCTCACCAGCTTCAGCTCGGACGGCTTGATCCCGTACTTGCCGGCGATGCCGACGAAGCGGCGCAGGGCCGACAGCGCCCGCTGCTGATTGGCCGCCGGCAGCAGCCGATCCCGACCAATGCCCGCGCCGAGCTTAGTGCCCTGCTTGATGTCGACGACCACGCGGCGACCGTTGCCGATGACCATCTTGGCGCTCGAGCTGCCGAGATCGATCGAGCCGCGATACGGACCAC
>JAUVBO010000964.1 GCA_030591195.1 Pseudomonadota bacterium | reverse complement strand
CGTCGTGCCTCGTCGTCGGACGACTCGCCCCGACGGTCGACGCCGAGCAACCGCTTGACCTGCTTGTAGGCGGCCAGCGCCTCGTCGACCCGGTCGAGATCCTGGGTGATCCGAGCGATGCGGCGCCAGGCGGCCAGGTCCCGCGGGCGCCGCCGCACGACCCGTCGGTAGAGCGAGAGCGCCATCTTCGGCTTGCCGGCCTCCTCGAAGGCCCGGGCGAGGGTCAGCTGCATCGTCCGGTCCCCCGGTCGCATCCGCGCCAGCGCTGCTCGGTGGACCAGGGCCTGGGTCTCGCGGCCGGTGGCAGCACAGAGGCGGGCGAGCTGTAGCCGCAGGCCGTAGTCCTTCGGCGCGGCGGCGACCAGCTTTTCGTAGTGGCGGATCGCCTCGTCCTCCTTACCGCTGTCAGCGAGCAGCTCGGCGACACGACGGCGCAGCCGGTGATTGTCCGGGGCGACGCCCAACAGACGACGGTAGATCTGCATCGCCTTGCCGTGCTGGTCGGTCCAGTCGTAGAGGTCGCCGAGGGTCCGCAGGGCGCGGCGGTCCCGCGGGCGGGCCGCGACGACTCGCTCGTACTGGGCCACCGCGTCAGCGGGCCGATCGTTCCAGGAGTAGACGTCGCCAAGCATCCGGCGGGCCTGCAGGTCCTGCGGCCGGCGAGCGACCAGCGCCTCGTACTGGGCGATCATCTGCTGCTTGCGTCCGAGGCGTCCGAGCAGGTCGGCCAGGTCGCGGCGCAGGCGGCCATCGGCGGGATCCGCGGCGATCCACTGCTTGTAGAGCTTGATCGCCGCGTCGTGGCGCTTGGCCCGCGCCAGCGCGTCGATCAGGTCGTCGCGGTGCTCGGTCTTGTCGGGCTCGAGCGCGACCAGCCGGCGGAAGGCGGCGGCGGCCCTCAGCGGTCGGCCCTCCTTGAGGAACAGCTCGGCCCGCAGGGCCTGGGTCTTGGCCAGGCTCTGGTCGGCGCGCCCGAGCACCGCCAGCGCCTCCTTCCAGCGGCGCTGGTGCAGGAGCAGCTCGAGCAGCTGGTCGAGCTCCTTGGTCGCGCGCCGGGGCTCGAGCGCGACGATGCGGACCAGGGTCGCCACCAGGCGCTCGTGGCGATCGAACCAGCGGTAGTAGCTGGCGAGGGTCCGCTGCAACGCGACGTCCTGCGGCCGGAGCCGCGCCAGCGCCTCGGTGATCTTCATCAGCCCGTCGATGTTGTTCACGCTGCGGTAGAGCTCGGCGAGCTGTCGGTGCAGCTCGACGTCCCGGGGCAAGAGGGCGACGAGCTCCTCGTAGCGGCGAATGGCGCTCTTCGCGTCGCCCATGCTCAGGCGGAGGTGGGCCAGCCGCAGCCGGAGCCGGTGGTTCCTCGGCTCGGCGTCGGCGGCGCGGTCATAGATGCTCAGGGCCAGCTCGAGGCGCCCGTCGGCCTCGTGTAGCCGGCCGAGCATCTCCTGGCTGGGCAGGATCGCGACCATCACCAGGCCGATCACGCCGAAGAACAGCAGCAGGCCGGACAGCTCGACCAGTGACCGCAGCGTCTTGGGGCTCTCGGGCGTCTCGGCTTGCACGGCTGGCCTCGTCACTCGCGGGTCAGCTCGACCGTGATCGACGGGCCGTTGAGGTTGCCCGACCAGCGCACGGCCCCGCCGGAGTCGGCGCCCAGCTGCTCGCGGATCGTCTTCGGCCGGCCGCGCTGGTCGAGGCCACGGGCCTCGAGGCGGTAGTGGCCCTGGGGCGTCATCCCGCCGAGGACCAGGTGGTTGCGGCCATAGCCACGCATCTCGAGGCTCGCCCGTCTGCGGGTGAGGTTGACCTTCTTGAGATAGGCCGAGGCGCGGATCAGGTGCGGGCGTCGCGGCTGCTCGGTCGTGAGCACCACGGTGTGGTCGTGGCTGTCGTCGAGGTGGACGTAAAGCACTTTCTGCGCCGGGTCGCGGTAGTAGCCGATCACGCCCCGGCTCTGGTCGAGATCGACGTGGCGGTCGAAGCGGTCAAAGCGGACCGTCCGCGCGTAGCCGCTGTTGAGCACCCGCCAGCTCTCCTCGCTGGCCGGATCGGTGCGGGCGATCCGGATGCTGGCGAAGTCGCGGACGACGTCGATGTACTCGCTGACCCACAGCGGGGCCGGGCGTTGGCTGATCACCCACCTCATGATCTCGTCCGTCGCGCGCATCGCGGACTCCTTCTCGGCGACGTAGAAGTGGTAGTAGGCGTTCATCGGGTAGACCCGGCGGGGGTGACCGCTGCGTCGCATGGTGTCGATCAGGTTGGCCCAGCGGTGGTAGGGCGGGTGCCACTCCTCGGTGAGGATGTAGTCGTTGGGGCCGCTGGTGAAGTACTGGATCTGGCGGCCGACACGGTGCATCGGCGGCACCAAGTGGAGGTAGGAGGGGAACTGGCCGTCCATGATCGGGTCGCCGCCGTTGAGGTTGTAGATCCCCAGCCGGTAAGGGATCGCCAGCTGGTCCTCGGCGGGGTTACACCAGCCGGTCCAGAGCATCACCCGCACCGACTTGCCCGGCGGGTTGATCACCTGGTTGATGTAGCGGGTGGCGTAGGCGATCTCATGCTCGGCGGTCATCTTGTAGCCCGGCACCCGGTAGGAGTTTCGGGCCTTGGTCCGCGCTCGCCAGTTCATCGGGTGGGCGAAGCCGTGGCAGGCGACCTCGAT
>JAUVBO010000431.1 GCA_030591195.1 Pseudomonadota bacterium | reverse complement strand
TGTGTCACGAAGCGCGACAAGAAATCAGATCGCCTACGGACCGCGGCTGAGCTTGAGCTTGCCTTGCTCGCACCGCCAATCTCGGGATGGATCTGGTGCTGATGCGCGAGAACCTGATCCACCGCAACGATGTCCACTTTGATCGCGGCGTCCTCGCCGCCGGGACCGGTGTTCCGAAGACCGACCAAGAGGCGCTGAAGCAGTTCCTGCTCCGCGGGTGGATGACCCACGACGCCATGTGGTTCAAGAGCGCCCTCGAGGAGTGTGGGATCGATCTAACGAACAGGCTCAACCGGCGCGCCATCCGCTCCATGTCCCCCATCGAGGTCAAGCGGGTCCAGCAGGCACTCGGGCTCGAGGAGGTGCGGAGCTTCGATCAGCTCAAGGCGTTCATGACCGGGGCCATGAGCCTGCTGTGTGGCGACTTCATGAGCTTCCGCTGGGAGTGGCGGCCCCCCGACGCCCTACGGGTCGACGTGCAGCAGTGCTTCGCGAATGAAGGCATCAAGCGGCTCGGCGCTCTCGACCGCTACAAGTGCGGAATCTTCGACAGGATCTACGGATGGCTTGACGTTCTGGGGGTGAAGCACCAGGTCAGCCCGACGGTGGAGCACTGCACCAAGCACCGCGACGGGACCTGCGTGCGCGAGCTCCGCTTCTCCTTCTGACAGCTCGGATGTGCTCGTGGCCAAGCTGGACACCGACGGAAAGAGGCTGTGGGCAGCCTCGGCCGGTGGCACCGTGCCCCTGTTGGCCAGCGCCCGGCATAGCTCCCGATGGCCAGTCGGGCCTGATCGGCGCTTCTAGTCGCTGAGGGTGAAGCGCGAGACCTCCTGGCGGATGTTCTCGACCGCCGCCTTGAGGTGCACGGCGGCGCCATCGAACTCGCGCACGGCTTGGCGGGTCTGCTCGGCCGATGTCGCCAGCTGGGTGATCGCGTCGCGAATCTGTGACGCGCCCTGGGATTGAGACCGCATCCCCTCCGAGACGTCCTCGAAGCGCGAGTGCAAGGACTGGACCCGCTCCATGATCCCATCCAGCTGTCGATTTGCCGACGCCGCCTCGTCGACGTTGTTTCGTACCTGCTCGGCGAAGCGGTCCATCTCGCCAACGCCCGCCGAGACAGCCGTCTGCATGTCCCCAATGCTACCTTCGATCTCGAGCGTGGCCACCGCGGTGCGGTCGGCCAGCCGCCGGATCTCGCGAGCCACGACGGAGAAGCCGGCCCCCGCCTCCCCCGCCTTGGCCGCCTCGATCGAGGCGTTGAGCGACAGCAGGTTGGTCTGATCGGCGACCTTGGTGATCACCGTGATCACGCCGCTGATGTTCTGCGCCTTCTCGTCGATCAGGGCGAGCTTGGCCGACACCGCCTCGGACGCGTCCGCGAGCTGCTGGGTAGTCATCTCCATCGTCCGGAGGTTTCGCTGGCCCTGAGTGGCCAGCTTGGCGGTGTCGCTGGCGACCACGGTCACCTCGTCCATCGTCTGGTTCAGCTGCCGCGCGGTGGCCGAGATCTGCTTCGCCGCGGCTGCGACCTGGCTGGTCGAGGCCCCGAACTCGCTGACCGTCGCCTGCTGCTCGGTGGAGGTGGCGGCGATCTCCGTCGCGGAGGACAGCAGCTGGATGCAGGAGCCCTTGACCTGCCCGATCAGCGCGCTGAGGCTGCCGATCATCGTCTTGACGGCCAGCAGTAGCTGTCCGCTCTCGTCGTGGCCGGTGACCTCGACCTGCGCGGTGAGGTCGCCATCGGCGACCCGCTTGGCCACCGACGCGGCGGTCCCGATCCGCGAACCCAGTGCCGAGGCGATGCCGATCAGGAAGATGAAGATCAACACCAGTCCGGCGAACGCGACCAGCACCGCGTAGCTGACCGTGGACTCCACCGGGCCAACGATCTCCTTCTTCGCCGCTCGCATGGCGATCAGCCAGTTGCCATTGTGGATCCGCGCCGCGGCGTAGAGGTACGGCTGCTTGAGCACGGGATCGATGACGAAGTCGTCGAGGAGGATGTAGTCCGCGTCGCTGCGGTAGAAGCGGGCCAAGACGCTGCCGTAGCGGGTCTCCTCGATCTTCTTGGTCTTCAGCTGAGCGCTCTTCTCGGCGGCCGTCAGCCGATCGGCCCCCTTGCGCTCGTCGACCGGGTCCATCGTCGCGGTGATGATCCGGCCCCGTCGACTGATCAGGAAGAAGTCGGCGGTCCGGTAGGGCTTCTGCTTCTTGACGAAGGCCGAGATCGCGTCGAGCCGCCGGTCGACCCCGGCGATGCCCTTGAACTTGCCACCGACGACGATCGGATAGGTCTGCTCGACGATGTAGGTCCCCTGGTAGTTGTAGGGCTCGGTGATCATCGCTCGCTGCTTGCCAGCGACCGCGATCCGCGCGTCCGAGTAGAGCGAGCTCAGCCGGGTCCGGACGTCCTGGGCGCCCTCGTGTGGCATCGCGACACCGCTGGTCTCGGCAACCCCGAGGAAGCGGTTCTTGCTTCCCGGGTAATAGAGGCTGCGCTCCATGTCGACCAGCGGCGTCAGCTTCACCGCCCCGCCCGCGCGGTACCAGTAGGGCAGGAAGCGGCCCTGCTGGTCCACCGCCTGGCGCTCCCCCTGCGCGTGCGAGGCCGCGTCCTTGCCGTCGGCGTCGGCCTCGTAGCCGAAGTAGGCCGCCTGGAGCTGCGGGTTGCTCTCGACGATCGCGCGGGCCAGCCGGCTCGAGGCCGGCCGGTTGCCGAACAGCCCGTGTTGCTGCGCCAGGGCCATCGTCTCGGGGATCGTGATCGCCTCGAGGTTCCGCTTGTCGATGTCTGCTGCGACAGCCCGCAGCTCCCGCTCGACGAGCGCGCGGCTCGAGCGCAGGAGGCTATCGAACATGAAGTGCTGAAAGATCCAGATCACCCCGACGATCATCGTCGTGCAGGGCAGCAGCACCCTGATCAAGATCTGCGAACGGATACTCTTGGGCCGAGACATCGGCGCTCCCTCGGCTCCGCGCCAAACCGGCCACGGCCTGCCGAAGAGTATCCCAGATCTTGGTTGGCTTCGACTTCCTCGACTCAGATCTTGCCGCAGCTCAGCACGGGCAACGGTCCACGGAAGGGCCCGGGATGCTCGAGCTTGCGCGAGGCCACCGCCCCGGCCCAGGCCAGGGCCTGCGCCGGGCTGTCGGTCAGCCGGCGGGCGAGGTAGGTGGCGAAGGTCGTGTCACCGCGTCCCGTGCGGCCGGTGCGGTTGGTGGCGTCGAAGGTGGCGGTGAAGACCTCACCGTCAGCGAGCAGCAAGACCCCGTCGGCATGGGTCACCACCACCTCCCGCGGCCCGTAGCTGCTCAGCTTCCGCGCCGCTGGCTCGATCGCGGAGATGCCGGTCAGCACCTCGGCCTCGCGCTGGTCGGCCTTGAGGTAGGTCAGGTGCGACAGGGCCGAGGGCATCTCGGGCCAGCTCGCCGAGCGCAGCCCCTCGCCGTCGCGCTCGCGGACGAAGCCCTGGACGTCGAGTCCGACCCCCTCGCAGCGCGCCGCGAGCTGGGACAGGCCGGCGGCCGGGAACTCGCCACGCATCAGCGGGCAGACGTGGACGATCCGCGCTGAGACCCCCTCGAGGTCGCTGACGCGGAACGGATCAGCCGTCGCCTCGATGACGAAGCGCCGGCGCTCGAAGTCGGCGGACTTGGCGATGTTGTGGATCGTCGTCGTCGCCGCGCTCGGCAGGGTGGTGACCTCGATCCCCGCCTCCTCGATCTCGGTCAGCAGCGCCCGGTCCTCGGCCGCGAGCTTGGTCAGCACTCCGACCGAGATCGGGTGTAGCGACGCCGGCAGCGAGCCGTAGTAGACCGCCCCGCCGGTGGCGTCGTAGGTCTCGGCGCCGGGGACGACGATCCGGTCGCGGGTGATGTGGCCGATCAGCAGTAGGTCGAGCATCGCGAGCGTCTCCAGCGGTCCAGGCTTGACGAGTGAGCACCGATCGCGTAAACGTTTACCGTAAACGTTTACTGAACGCAAGCCTGAAGGGCCGATTTCGCCGACATGAGCAGACGCGCCTCGCAGACCGGCCGGCCGACGACGATCAAGGAGATCGCCCGTGCGGCGAGTGTCTCGATCGCCTCGGTCTCACGGGCGCTCAACGCCCAGGCCGGCGTCTGCGAGGCCACCCGGGCGAAGATCGAACGGATCGCCCGCCAGCTCGGCTACACGCCGGACGGGCGCGCCCGAGCGCTGGTCACCGGTGAGGTGCCCTACTTCGCCCTGCTGGTCGACGACATCGCCAACCCCTTCTACGCCGGGGTGGCACGGGGCGCCGAGGAGGCCCTCGAGCGCAACGGTCAAAGCCTGCTGTTGGTCAGCACCGGGCGCCAGCCCGAGCGGCTCGGCCGGGGCCTCGAGTTGCTCTTTTCCCGGCGGGTGGCCGGGCTGCTGGTCGCCACCTCCCTCGTCGACCTGCCCACCCCTCCCCCTTGGCAGCGCCTTCGCGGCGCGGCCGTGCTGATCGGCCAGCCCGTGCCGCGAGGGGCTGGCCTCGACGCGGTCGAGGTCGACGACCGCCTCGGCGGCTGGCTCGCCGGCCGCCACTTGCTCGAGGCGGGCTGGCGGCAGCTCGCCTTCATCGCTGGC
>JAUVBO010000584.1 GCA_030591195.1 Pseudomonadota bacterium | reverse complement strand
CCGGTCAGGTGCAGCGCCAGCGCAAAGATCCGCGGTCGATAACGACGAACCAGCTCGCCAAAGGCCCGCTGGTCGCCAGCCTTCGCGGCCGCAACCAGGCGCCCCGCGCCCTCGTGTGGGTTCGTCTTGTGTGCCATCAGCTTCTTAGACGCACCAGGGTGGGCCAGGTTTTGAAAAATCTGGCCACTCAGCCAAAGATCCGTAGCTAAGAGCAGCATAAGGAGCTGCCCGACGACATGGGAGAGGGCGGCGTCTTATTGTGGCAGACGCTCGTCCTGACGCAAGCCGTAGGCCAGCTCACGTCGGAGCAACGCGCGCAACCCGGCGCGATCCATCGTCTCGGCGATGACACGGTGGTCGGCGGATGCATCGCCATCGAAACGTCTCCGCGCGGCCGCCACCGCCGCGACGTACCGTCGGCTGTAGGCGGGCAACGATCCACCCTGCCGCACCAACCGGCCGATCCTGCCCGGGCCGGCGTTATAGGCCGCGAGTGCGAGGGACACATCGTTGAAACGCTTGATCAAATATGCGAGGTAGTAGGTGCCGGCCTCAATGTTGAACGCCGGGTCGTCCACGTCGTGGTTCTTCCATTCGAGCCGGCGGGCCAGCGAGGCCGCAGTGCGCGGCATCAGCTGCATCAGTCCTGCCGCGCCGACCCTGGAACGGGCGGTTGGACGAAAGCTCGACTCGACGGCGATCACCGCCAGCACCAGGTCACGCGGAACCTGATGACGGTGGGCGGCGGCGGACACGAGGGCGCGGATCTCGTCGATCGATCCCGAGATCCCGCCTACGGGCGGCCGAGGGCCCCGGCCGGTCTGGCAGGCGGCCGTCAGGAGGAGCAGGATCGGCGCGAGGCCTGGCCAGTTGAATCGGGTCACCGGGGCGATCATTGCAGAATGGCGCCTTCCGCGCGAAAATCTGGCACTATCAGCAGCAACATGAGCTACGACTCGGACCTGTCACGACTCGGCCTGATCGTGCGAATCGCATTGATCACACTGGTTTCCTTCCAGGCGCTCACCGCCGCGACCCTCGCCTGGGCCTCGCCCCACGTCCCCACCGAGCAGGAGGCCAAGAAAGAGGCATCCGGTTCGGATTACCGACCCGACGGGCGCGGATACCAGGCCCACTCTGCCGACAGCTTCACCTCGAAGACCCGCCGGGCCGCAGCCTGGGTCAGGGAGCGGCTGGCGTCGCTGCATGTCACGCCCGCGCGGCTATGCATCGGCCTCGGATCGATCGGGATCGCCGTGAGCTGGAGCCGCAACAAGAAGCTCGTCAAATGGGCGGTTATCACTGCATTTTCATTAATTCTCCTCGTATTCGGCGTGGCGGCGATGATCTTCGACTGGCCCTACATGAACTGACCCTGCGGTCCACCTAGCTCGCCCGCCCCGGTGTTCATCGACGAACACCACCTGGCCACCACGGTTGCCATGTAGCGCCTCCCACCTCTCAACTTCACACATGGTTCGGCGGCAACTTGTCGGGATCTTGGTGGTCTGGATATTGCAGTTGGCTTGATAGAGCAGCGCAACACAGAATCTCTCCCTGCGAAGTCTCGGTGACACGAGACAAGGAGACAGACATGGCACGGCTGGGATTGACGAGCGGGATGGTCAGGATGCTCTTCGTGCTGGGATGTGGAGCCGTCGCGCTGCTCGGACTGAGCCACAGCGCCCAGGCCGAGCTCTGCCACCAGAGCGTGGCGGTGCGGATCAACAGCTCGGGGCTCGACTTCGTCGCCCAGAAGGTCGAGGCCCTCCTCCCGACCGAGGTCGCCGTCCCTGCCCTGGACGCGGTGGTGGTCGACTGGCCAATGACCGCCGACGACGCCCGGGTCCAGACCGACCCGATGGCCGCCGCGATCAACCTCAGGGACTTCCGCCTCTATTTCGCCGGACCAAACCTGCACATCGCCATGCACGCCGACATCTCCGCCGGCGGGCCGGTCAAGGTGCTCAACCCCTACGCCAGCTTCGGCAGCGCCGACTGCCAGGCCAATCTGCAGCTGAACAACCTCCACATCGATATCGGTGCCCAGGTCACCACCGGGGGCCGGGTTCAGGTCACGGTCAACGACGCCCTGATCACCTTCGACGAGTCGAGCATCATCGCCCTCGAGGGTTGCACCCTGGGTAACATCCTGACCAAGGTCGTCGGCTTCATCCGGAACCACTTCATGACCCAGGTCGAGGGCAAGCTGCAGGACATCGCCAAGGCCAAGATCCCCCAGCTGGTCCAGGCGAAGCTCTCCGAGGCGATCGGCTTCGAGGGCGAGATCAAGGGCTTCACCTACGCTGCCGAGCTCGAGGCGATCGACTCCGACCCCTACGGCGTCGAGGTGATCCTCGGCGCCGAGCTCGGCCTGCCGGTCCCGACGACCCCCCCGCCCTGCCTCGCTGGGGTGGCGCCAGAGCGGCTCGCGCCGCCAGCGTCCTGCACGGGCATCATGCCGCGGCTCGACAAGCAACAGCCGGCGATGTTCGGCGCCGGCGTCTCGGAGACGCTGGTCAACAACATCCTGCACTCGGCCTGGCGCAGCGGCATGCTCTGCATGACCAGCGAGGAGCTGCTGCACAACAAGCCCGCCCTCGCCGGTGCGCTCAACGCCCTGACCTCCGGCCTCGGCATGCCCGACGCCAGGCTCGGCTTCGCCTTCCAGGTCAAGCAACCGCCCTACCTGCGGCTCTCCGAGTCCGCCGCGTCGCTCGAGCTCAACGAGGCTCACCTGCAGATCTCGCTGGTGCCGAAGAGCGGCGCCCCCGGCGAGCTGACCATCGAGACGAACCTGGTGGTGCAGGTCAACCCGACCATCGCCCCGCGCGCAGGCACGGTGGGCATCGACCTGCGCCGCATCGCGGTCCGCAAGCTGAAGGTCGTCGGCAAGGGCGGCGTCGCGGGGCTGCCCCTCGACGCGGCGCGCGTCGAGCGCTTCCTCGAGGTGGTTCTGGTGCCGGCGCTGCAGCAGAAGGTCGCCGGCATGGCGCTCTCGCCGGCGGTGATCGGCTTCGACGCCTATCTGGTCGACCTCAAGGCGATCCGCATCCGTGACGGCTTCCTCGGCGCCTACGCCGACGTGTACGAGCCCCAGGAGACCGACGACCGGATCTCGCCCGAGACCGCGCTCGTCGAGGGCCCCGGGGGCCTGGTCGGCCCGCAGATGGTCACGGTCTACGTCGCCGGCCAGGACAACGAGACCCCCGCCTCACTGATGCGCTACTCGTACCGCGTCGATGGCGGCGCATGGAGCGAACCGAGCTTCGGCCGCCGGATCGACACCGCCAGCACCTCCGGCGTGCACCGGGTCGAGGTGGTGGCGGTGGACCTGCAGGGCAACAGCGACGAGAGCCCGCTGTTTCTCGAGTTCGAGGTCGACGCCGACCCACCGGCGGTACAGATCGTCAGGCGCCCGCCCCAGCTGGTCGACGGCGACGTGGCCCAGGTCACCTTCCACGGTATCGACGGCCGCACGCCGGCAGCCGGCCTCTCGTTCCAGGTGCAGCTCTTCCGCGTGCCCGACGGCGGTGGCGTGCCGGAGGTGATCGAGACCCGTCCCTACCTGGTCAACGTCGACCGAGCGCGCTTCGAGGGGCTCGAGAACGGCGTCTACCGGATCCGCGTCACTGCCCGCGACGAGGCGGGCAACGTCAGCTCCGAGGACGCCGGATTCGCCGTCGAGCAGGGTGGCTGCAGCCTCGGCGGTCGCCCCACGGGCACCGGCCTCGGCCTGCTGCTGCTGCTCGCCGTGGCGCTCGCTCGCCGCGTCCGTCTCGGCTCTCGCCGCTGAGAGCCGTTCGCCTCTCGCTCTCGGCCGGGCAGAGCCGCGATGGACCGCCGAGCAGCCGACACCGAGCGACTGGACCAGAAGCAGGG
>JAUVBO010000278.1 GCA_030591195.1 Pseudomonadota bacterium | reverse complement strand
CGCGGCCAAGAGGGCGCTGCAGCGCCTGTCGGCTCACCCTGCCAGCGGTGAGCTCGGCGCGGTGGCGGCCAACGCCGCCAAGCTGCTGCAGCCCTGCGATGGCTGCCGCGAGCCCCGTCACCTGCTGGCGCTGGCCGAGCTGCTCGGTCCGGGCCACGCCGCGGGGCGGACCCGGTCCCTCGCCGCGCTCGTTGCCGTCGCGACCTCTCGTGAGGCGCTGGGGCCGCTGCTCTATGCCAGCTACGACCGGGCCCCCGGGCTGCGGCTGGCGGCGCTGCGCCACCTCGCCCGCCTCGCGGCGCCCCAGGCCGAGCGCCGGCTGATCGCGTTTGTGGCCAGCGGCACTGGCGCCGAGCAAGAGCAAGCCCACGGGCTGCTGCTGCCCCGCGAGCCCGACCGGCCAGCGGTGCGCCGGGCGCTGACCGCGCGGATGATCCGGCTGTTCGAGCAGGCCAACCCGTTCGTCCAAGGCCAGGCGGTCGCCTTCCTCGCGCCGCGGGCCAGCCGCCGCCGGGTGCGTGCGGCGCTGCTGCGCCGGGTGCGCCAGCGACGCGGTTTGCATCGGCTGGCGGCGCTGGCCGGGCTGGCGACGCTCGAGGGTCGTCAGATCACCGCCGCGCTGCGCCGGGTCTATCGCCGCTCGGCCGAGGGACCGCCGATGCGCCTCGCCGCCGCCCGGGCGCTGGTCGCGCGCAAGGCCCGGGGCACCCTCGAGCTGCTCTGGCGGGGACGGCAGGACAAGGACGCCCGCGTCGCCCGCGCCTCGCTGGCCCTGCTCGAGCAGCACTTCGCGGTCCAGCTCAAGGCGCGGCTGGCGGCGCTGCCCCGGCCCCCCGACCGGCGGGGATTCTTTCCGCTGCTGACCGCCGGCTCGGCGCTCGGCACCACCGCTTTCTACGCGATGGCCAAGGGCGCCAAGGGCGCCAACCCGACCATCGCCGCGCTGTCGGGCGCGGTGCTCGGCGGCGGCACGGTCTTTCTGCTGTCGCACCGGCGGGAGGTCTCGCTGGTCGACTTCGGCACCTTCACCACCGTCGCCGCCTGGACCACCTCGGCGGGGCTGAGCGCCGGGCTCGCAGCGCGGCTCGACCGCAACCTCGCCTGGCCGGTGCTCGGCACCAACATCGCCGGCGCCGCCGCCGGCCTGCTCGCGGTGCGCGGCCAGTGGTGGGACGGGCGGGACCTCGGCTGGATCAACCTCAGCATGGCCCAGGCCACCGTCGGCGGCATCGGCTTCGGGCTCCAGCTTGGTGACACCGAGCGCAGCGCCGGCGTGCGCACCGCCATCGGCCTGACCGCCGGGGTGCTGCCCCTCGGCGTGCTCGCGGTCACTGGGTACGTCGCGCCGCGGGTGCGGATCAGCAACCGCGACGCGGGCCTGCTGGTGCACACGTCGCTGCTTGGCGCCCACGCCGGCGCGCTCTTCGGCGCGGCCCTCGACGCCCGCTCGGTGGGCGGCTTCGGCGCCATGGGCGAGGCGGCGGGCTACCTCGGCGGCACGGTGGCTAGCCAGCTCAGCGAGCTCTCGGCGGCCGAGCAGGGCTGGCTGTGGCTGACCAGCTTCGGCGCCTCGGGCATCGGCGGCGGGCTGTCGCTGATGTTGCCCGAGCTGCGCGGCCGGCGGGGCTACGGCGTCGCCGCCGGCAGCGCGGCGGTCGGGCTGGCCGCTGGCGCGCTGACGGCCAGCCGGCTGTCGCTGCGCGCCCGCGACGTCTCGCTAACCCTGTTCGGCGCCAGCTACGGGACGTGGATCGGCGCCTGGCTGCCCAAGCTGTGGGACGACGGCCCCGACGGCCGCGCCATCGGCGGCGGCGCGATGGCCGCGGGCCTGGCGGGCACCATCGCCGCCAGCGCCGTCAGCCGGCTGGCGGACGTCTCGGGCCGCACGGTCAAGGTGCTGACCCCTGCGACGCTGGCGTCGACCAGCCTCGGCGGCGGCCTCGGGCTGCTGATCCCGGACCTGCAGGACCGCGGGGTGGTGGCGCTGATGCACGCGACCTCCGCCGCCGGCCTGGCGGCGAGCGCGGCGCTGGCGCCGCGGATGCGCTTCTCCGGCGCCGACGTGGGGCTGACCGCCCTGCTGGCGGGCTACGGCGGCTGGTCGCTGGGCCACGCGCCGCGGCTCTGGCGCGGCGAGGCGTTCAGCGACCGCGACGCGGTGGGCGGCGCGCTCTTCGGCGCCGGGCTCGGGGCGCTGATCGGCGCCGCCGTCAGCCAGGGCGTCGAGCTCGATGGCGCCGACGTGGTCGAGCTCGGCGTCTGGAGCGGCGCGGGCCTGGCCTTCGGCGGCGGCCTCGGCCTGCTGCTCGACCGCGACGCGCGGCTGACCGTCGGGCTGATGGAGGGCGCCGGGGCGGTGGGTCTGGCAGCCGGCGCGCTGGCCGCGCCGCGGCTGCGATACAGCGGACGTGACGCCGGGCTGATGGCACACCTGACCGCGGGCGGCGTCGCGCAGGGGCTGCTGCTCGCCGACCTCAACGGGGGCGGGTCCAGCCAGCGGGCCGGTGGGCTGCTCGTCGGCGCCAGCGCCGGGCTGCTGGCCGGCGCGCTGATCGGTCAGGCCACCGAGGTCGATCACGCCGACGCGGTTCAGACCTCGCTGGCGCTGGCGGCCGGCGACGTGCTCGGCGGCGGCGCGGCGCTGCTCGCCGGCGGCGCGGGCCGCGACGCCCGGCGGGCGGCGCTGCTCACCGGCACCGCCCTGTGGCTCGGCGGCGGACTGCTGGCGCCCCGGCTCGACTTCGGCCGCGGCGATATGCTGTTGACCGCCAGCCTGGTGTCGGGCGGCCTGCTGCAGGGCGCGCTGCTGGCCGACCTGCGGCCGGGCGGCGGGCCGAGCCGCGACCAGCGGATCGGCGGCGCGATGGTTGGTAGCGCCGGCGGCCTGCTGGTCGGTGCGCTGCTGTCGCAGCTGAGCGATCTGAAGGCCAGCGACGTCGGCGAGGCGACGCTCGGACTGCTCGCCGGCGATGCTCTCGGCGGCGGCCTCGGCCTGCTGCTCGACCGGCCCGATCACGAGGTCGGGCGGCTGACCCTCGCTGCCGGCACCGGGCTGTGGCTCACCGCCGGCCTGCTGTCACCCCACGTCCGCTTCAGCGGGCGCGACGCGCTGCTGACCACCCAGCTGACCGCCGGCGGCGCGCTCCAGGGCCTGCTGCTGGCCGACCTCGTCGCCGAGAGCCCGTCCGACCGCCAGCGGGGGGGCGGCGCCGCGGTGGGCGCCTCGGTCGGCCTGCTGGCCGGCGCGGCCCTGTCGCAGCTGAGCGAGGTCCGGCCGGCCGACGTCGGCGAGATGTCGCTCGGCCTGATCGCCGGCGACGCCATCGGCGCTGGTCTCGGCCTGGTGAGCGGCGTCAGCGATCGCAACACCTCGCGGCTGATGCTCGGCACCGGCACCGCCCTGTGGCTGGCCGCCGGGCTGCGCGCCCCCCACACCCACCACAGCGCCGACGACCGCGCCCTGGTGACCTACCTCAGCGCCTACGGCAGCGCGCTCGCCGCGTGGGTGCCGGCGATGCGGCGGCCGCGGCTCGGCACGCTCGACGCGCGCGAGGTGGCCGGCGGGCTGTCGCTCGGCTTCGGCGCCGGGCTGGTCGCCGGCAGCCTGCTGGCTCAGCGGGTCGAGCTGCCGGCGAGGCGGCTGGGCGAGATGTCGCTGATCGGCGCCGGCTCGGCGATGTTCGGCGCCGGGCTCGGCCTGATGATCGACGAGCAGGACGACCGGCCGGCGGTGGCGCTGGCCCAGGCCGCGAGCCTCACCGGGACCATCGCCGGCGCCTGGCTCACCAGCCGCACCAGCTACAGCGGACCCGACCGGCTGCTGACCACCCTGTTCACCGCCTACAGCGGCTGGCAGGGCACCGGCCTGTCGCTGATGTTCGACGCCTCGGATCGCCGGGTCGGCGGCGCGGTGATGGCGGCGCTGGGCCTCGGCAGCCTCGGCGGCAGCCTGGTCAGCCAGCTGGTCGACGTCAGCTACACCGAGGTCTGGACCGCCTTTTCGGGCTCGATCTGGGGCGCGTGGATCGGCGGCTTCAGCGCTAACCTGGCGCGCAACCTCGGCGCCGACGTCAGCGGCCGGCGGATCGCCGGCTTCACCGCCCTCGGCAGCAACATCGGCATCGCCGCCTCGAGCCTGGCGCTCAGCAGCTGGGTCGGCTGGACGCCCCGGCGGCTCGGCTGGATCAACCTCTCGGGCTTACTCGGCGTCAGCGTCGCCACCGGCATCGGGGCGATCTTCTCCGCCGAGGGGGCCCAGATCGGCACCATCGCCGGCGGCAGCGGCGGGCTGGTCATCGGCACGATCGTCACCTCGTTTCTGTCCTTCGACGATCGTCGCGAGGACCGCGCGGCGGCGCCGGCGCCCGGGACATCGATCGCCGCAGACACGAACGCTGACGAGGTCGACGGCGCGCGCGCGTCGTCGCGCCAGCTCCAGCTCCGGCTCGACCGCCGCCGCCAGCGCTGGCTGGGCCGGGTCGTCGCCGACTGGCTGCCGACGGTGAGGATGGAGCCCGATCGCGATCTGGCCACCGGCGAGGCCACCGACGGCATGCGCGTGACCGTCGGGGTCACCGGCCTGCTGCACTGAGCGGAGCAACGATCCCGGACCTGCCAAGGTCCTTTCTCAAGCTGCCCGGACGACATCTGAGGTGGCGGACTGGACCTGATCCGCTACGCCGGACAGGTATCGTGAAGAGATGGTGCCGCTGCCCTAGAGCTGGATGAAGCTCACCGCGCCGGTCTGCGGTTTGGCAATGACCTGCGCTCGGGCGCGTCGACGCTGGTAGCCAGACCTCCCTGCCCGGACGACCCGCGGCTCTTTCTATTTCGCAGGAATCGGGCGCGTATTCCCCTTGCGCAACCTCGAGAGCAACTTCTTCTGCTCAGAGATGCGCGCCTGGGCGGCCGCGTCGAGCTTGGGATCGATCGGCTTCTCTTGCTTAGCTCTCTCGACGAGGGAGAGCAGAGCCCCCAGCCTGTGCTTCACCTCGCTCAAGATATGCTCCTCCACCCAGGGATCGCTCTCGGCGCCGTCGACCCACCAGGCGACGAAATTCTCGAGGGCAGGGCCCTCTTTCACGACGCCGCGCAGTGACTTCGTCACGTCCTCCCGCGGCATCCTGCCGCGGTGCCCTTCGGCGATCTCCTCGAACTGCAAGATGCGCACCTCGAGCAGGTGACGCAGCTCTTCGAAAGCCGCACGCGCCCGCACCGCTCTGCTCGCATTGCGAGCTACCACCTTGCGGGCCAGCGACTCGAGGCGCCCTCGGAGACGCCGCAGCTTCCGCCGGGTGGCCGACACGTTGTAGGCGTGCAGGCTCCTGCCCGGCCGACGGGTGCGCACCAACGCGCGAGGTACGGCAGCGTGCATGCGTTTGTATTGCCGCCACAAGCTGATCTTGCCGAACAGAGCCTTCATCTCTTGCTTCTTCGGGGCCGCGGTTGCGACGGCAACCGAGGAGAGAAGAATCGCGCTGGCGACGAACGCGCGGAGAGACACGAGT
>JAUVBO010000622.1 GCA_030591195.1 Pseudomonadota bacterium | reverse complement strand
GTAGCGCACCGTCGCCCGGGTGGTGGCGCCGAGGGGCGCCGGGCCGTAGGTCAGCCTGGCCTGCCGGGGCGACGGCCGCGTCCAGCTGCCGGGTACGCCCTGGGCGACGATCTCCTCGAGGCTGCGGAAGGTCCGCACGGCGATCGTGATCTCGAGCTCGGGCGCCGGCGTCGTCGGCGGCCGCAGGGGGCAGGGCGCGGCGCCGACCGTGAGCTCCACCTCGCCCTGGTGTCGGCGGAGCAGCCGCATGAACCGCGCGCGCACCGTCAGCGGGCCGGCGCTGAGGCCGGCGAGGGTGGCGAGCAGCGGCGCCTCTCCCTCCCAGTCCCGCACCGCCGCGTCGCCGTTGGGGCCGCCGCTGACCCCGGTGGGCGGCGGCCGACGGGTGATCGGCAGCGGCTCGAACCCGGAGCCGCGGTCGAGCTCGACGCCGATCGAGGCGGCACCTTCCGGGCTGGGCACGGTCAGCACGTAGTCCCCGTTCCCTCCGAGCGCGCCGAACGTCAGGGTGATCTGGGTGATCTCCACCTGGGCGGCGACCTGTGAGCTGATGGCGATCCGCTGGGGGAACAGTGTCCGGTGGCCCGCGTGCAGCGTCGCGTCCGCCAGCGCGCTGGCGGGGGCGAGGGTGGCGCCGACCAGCGCGATGATGACCCAGTGAAGCCGTGTTCTCATTTCTTCGCTCCTTTGCTGGCGTCCGGTCAGAGCAAGTCGGATGCCAGGCGCGAGAAGACGGAGATCACTGGGGCGCGGTCGCGCCGATCTAGGGCGGCCTGGTGGCCCGCGCGACAGTCGGGTGGTGAAACGCTGACAGGCGCCGGTGATCGGGATCACATTGGAGCCGGACGCGGGAGCGCCGCACGGCTTGGGGGTCGATCGAGTACCGCGCGTCCCAGGAGGAGCGCAGCCAACGCCCGTCTACGGAGTCACGTCGACGACGGTCTTGTTGGTCAACTTGAAGGCGGACTTCAGTCCCGCCTGCAGTGAGCCCTTGGTGACGATTCTGCTCAGGTCGACACCAAGCTTCACCAACGTCTGTGCGTTGGAGGGGCTCACGCCGGTGAGGATGCTGCGGGCGCCAAGAAGGCTCACGGCGTCGATGGTCCTGATCAGGTGCCTCGCGACGGCGGTGTCTACCACCGGGACTCCCGTGATATCCACGATCAGGACCGATGCCTGCTTGCTCTCCACCGCGCTCAACGCCTGCTCGACGACTAGCTGAGCGCGAAGCGTGTCGACAGCTCCGATCAACGGAAGAATCAGCACGTCGTTCCAGATCTGAATCACCGGAGTGGACAGCTCCAGGATCGCGTCTGCCTGGTTCTTCACCCGATCGTCGAGCTGCTGATTCATCTCGCCAAGCTCCGAGAGGGCTTGCTCCAGCTCCTGGTTACGATATTCGAGTGATTCGTGCAGCGTGAGCAGCCCGGCCAGGATCTGCTGCACGGACTCGTCATCTTCCCGCAGGATTCCCTCTTCGGTGATTGAGCACTTGGATTCTGCGATCTCCAGCAGATGTCCAATCACCAGCTCGGCAAGTGCCTGATTGCGACTATCCATTTCGAATGGCCTCCTCCGCCTCGGCCAGTGTCTTGCAAACGCTGACCTGCTGCGGGATGCCAGCCATGACGAATCGCGCCGCCACGTTGACCAAGAAGTTCTTGCCGGTGAACGCCACCAAGCGCTTGAGCTGCTGCATCTCAGCGACCCGGTCCCTCAGCTTCTCCCGGGTGGCGGGCTTGGGGCGGGCGGCCTGCCGGAGATCGATGATCAGGCTGTGGCAGTCGTGCTCGTGCAGGAGCTCTTCAACCCGACCGAAACAGACGTCGACTTGAAAACTCGATCCCACCGGTACTTCCTCGAACAAGACGGTGAAGCCCTTGTGAAACACGA
The DNA here is from genome assembly GCA_030591195.1 of Pseudomonadota bacterium. Next base: position 1,836 of record JAUVBO010000622.1, on the reverse strand, counting down.
CGCGATGCCGAAGGGCCTCGATCTCCGCCTTCGAGCTGGTCGGCCCGTATTCTCGCGCTTCAATGATTGTCTTCATTTGTTTCCCACGGCCAGCGGTCCCCAGTGGACCATCGGATACCATCCTCAACAAAACTCTGATCGTGTCAACAGCGATCGTGAGGGCAAGCCTGGTGACCGCCGCGTGCCTACCGAGGACACCGGGTCGCGGCTTCGACCCGCAGGCAGGTCGCCTCGCCAGCGCTCGCACGCTGAGGGGGGGCCTACCCCTCAGATGGCCCCGGTGCCGAGGATCCGCTGCTTGAGGTAGAGGATCTGGAACGCGTAGCTGGCCTTGGTCGCCAGGGTGTCGAAGATCAGCACGCGGTCGCCGATCTCACCGCTGACCGGGCCGCTGGCAAGCACCACGGCAATCGGGCGATTGTTGACCAGCACGGGCACGAAGAGGACGTCGCGCTCGGTCGAGATGCCCAGCGACTGAAACAGGCGCCGGTCGACCTCGGTCTCCGGGACCTGGCCGACGTACGGTGAGAGGCATCCCCCACTGAAGAGCTCGCTCTCAGCGAGGCTGAAGCAGAGCTGTCGCATCTCGTAGTCTGACAGCCGGCAACCGGACTGGATCCAGCCGACGACGCTCTCACCGCGAAAGACCAAGACCGCCATCTGTTCGAAGTAGACCCGCACGAAGCGGCGCAGAACCTCGAAAATATCGTGCTGTCTTCGCACCTCGGCCAGCTGGGCCACCGCGGACTTGGTCGTGTAGCCCTTCTCCTTCAGGGGGCTGCGAACGGGAGCCTGGCGCTGGCTGTCGCCGTCGCCGTCGCTGTCCTCCCCTGGCTCCTGCACGATCTCGAAATCGCCCGGTGCAACGCCGGTCAGGTGCAGGTAACGGCTGCCTCGCGGGATGCCGTAGAACCGCTCCATCGCGTGGAGCAGGAGCACCTCCGAGGTGATGATCGGCATCACCGTGCACTTGGTCACGTAGCAGATCTCGTTGATCACGTTCAGGTCGGTCGGGTCCGCCATCGCCAGGGTCAAGTGATCCTCCTTGCGCTTGAGCGGGACCACTCGGTGCTTCTCGACCATCACGCGCGGCAGGAGCCGCAGCACCTCCTCGGGGATCGCGTCGAAGTCGCTCTGTTGCGCATAAGGAACACCCAGCTGCTCGCTGAGGAGCTGAGCCAGCGCGCTCTCGGTCACGCTGCCGAGCTCGATCAGGTTCGTGCCGAGGCGACCACCGCAGATCTCCTGGGCGCGCAGCCCATCCTGCAGCTGCTTCTCAGTGATCAAGCCTTGCGAGACGAGCAATTCACCGAGCTTGACGGCCATCACGTCCCCCTGTCCATGCAATCACCATCACCATGCCACCACTCCGCCTGGCTGCGCACGATGGTCCCACTAAAGGGAGGCGGGCGCAAAGAAAGGACCAGCGCTCGATGGGGCTCAGATCAAGGGCCCGCTGGCGGGGACACCAACGGCGGCCTGCGTCGAGGCCGCGGTCGCCGCCGGCCGGAGATGCCGAGCAGCCCCGGAGCCAGCAGGGTCAGCAGCACCGCCAGCGGGACGAGGTCGGCCGCGGGACTCGACCGGTGCGCTCCGACGCCGCAGCCGCCGCCGTCTGGCACACAGACGCCTGCCTGGCAGACGCCCTGCCGGTTGGTGCCGGGGTGGCAGACTCGGTCCTTGGCCTCCAGCGGGACGAAGGCGTCGCAGGTCCGTGCGCCCTCGTCGCAGATCGCCCGCACGCAGGGGTTGTCCGGCGCGGCGCATCGCGGGCGACCGACGCACTGGCCGGTGACGCAACGGTCGTCCACCGTGCAGAACCGCTGGTCGTCGCAG
>JAUVBO010000182.1 GCA_030591195.1 Pseudomonadota bacterium | reverse complement strand
ATCCTGCTGCAGTCCCCCGAGTGAGAAGATGTCCGATCTCGCGCACAAGCTGACCAAGCTCAACGAAGCCGTTCGCCAGCTCGCCTCCGCACCGAGCGAGGCGGGGTTGATGGACCGCGTGCTCGACGTGGTTGTTCGAGTCTTTGGCCGCGAAACGGCGGCCGTGCTGCTGCGAGATTCCGCCGGCGACCGCCTGCGGATCGTCGCCTCCCGAGGCTACCAGCCCGAGGTGGTCGAGGCCTACCACGCCCGGGTTGGCGAGGGTGTTGCCGGCCGGGTGGCCGAGAGCGGCGAGCCACTGCTGGTCGCCGACGTCGCGGCCGAGCCGAGCTACGTCGCCGGCGTCAGCCAGGCGATCTCCGAGATGGCGGTGCCGTTGACGGTGGACGGCGAGGTGATCGGCGTCCTCGACCTCGAGAGTCGGCAGCAGGCCTTCGGCGACGAGGACATGGCGCTGCTCCGCGCGTTTGGCGAGCAGGTGGGCTGGGCGCTTCGACACGGCCGGGCGATGGCCCAAGCCGAGGAGCGCGCCCGGCGCCTGGCGCTGCTCAACCAGGCGGCGTGCGCGCTGAACGGGGTTCACGATCCAGAGCAGCTGCTGGGGCGGATCCTCGAGCTGGCGAACGAGGCGCTCGGCTTCGACAACGTCGCCGTGCTGGTGGTCGAGCCCGACGGGCGCCACTTGGTGGTACGCAAGGCACTGCGGCCGGACGCGCAGATCGAGGGCATCCGCGTGCCGGTGGACCGAGGGGTCACCGGCTCGGTGTTCCGCAGCGGCAAGGCCGAGGTGGTGGCCGATGTCACCACCGATCCCCGCTATCTCGCCGGCGGCGTGGTCGGCCCCCACGCCGAGATGGTCGCGCCGCTGAAGATCAACGGCGGGATCACCGGCGTGCTCGATGCCGAGTCGGCCCGGAGCTTCGACGAGCTCGACCTCGAGGTCTTCAGCGCCTTCGCCGCCCAGGTCGCCACCGCCCTGCGCAACGCCGAGCTGATGAGCGACCTCTCGGACCGCGCCAACCGGCTCGCCCAGATCACGCGCTCGGGTCGGGCGCTGAACACGATCCTCGACGTCGACGACCTGCTGGCCGAGATCCTCGACGCGGTGGCAGAGGCGCTGAGCCTCGAGCGGGTGGCCGTGCTGCTGTTCGACCGGGAGACCAAGGAGCTCGAGATCCACGCCGCCCGTGGCTATGGCGACGTGCTCGGCAAGCGGATCCCGCTCGGCCAGGGGGTCACCGGCGAGGTGGCGGTATCGGGCCAGGCGGCGCGGATCGACGACGTCTCGACCGAGCAGCGATACCTGCCCGGGATCGACGGGGGCGCCTCGGAGATGGCCGTGCCGATGCAGGTCCACGGCGAGCTGTTCGGGGTGCTCGATACCGAGAGCCCGACGCCTGGGGCCTTCTCCGAGCGCGACCAGGAGCTGTTCACCGCCTTTGCCGACCTGGCAGGCGTGGCGCTCCACAACGCGCGCCTCTTCCGGCGGCTCGCGCGCGCCAACGACCGGCTCAAGCACAACGTCACCGAGACCGAACGGCTCAACCGCGAGCTGGAGGCGTACGCCCAGCAGATCAAGCAGGCCAACGAGAGTCTCGAGCAGCAGATCAGGCAGCTGACCGCCCTGCACCAGGCCGGGCAGGCGATCACCTCGAGCCTCGATCTGAACGACACCCTGCAGGCGATCCTCAAGATGTCGGGGGAGATCGTTGCCTCCTCGGTGGGGGCGATCAAGCTGATCGACTCGGAGAGCAAAGAGCTGCGGGTGGCGGCTCAGGCGGGGATGCTCGCGGACAACTCGTCGACCCTGGTCCGGTTCGACATGCCGCTGCGGATCGGTCGTCGGACGATCGGCGTCTTCGAGCTGGTACGCAACGTCCACGGCGGGCTGGCCGAGGACGAGAAGAAGCTGCTCGAGACGCTGGCAAGCCAGGCGGCGATCGCGATCGAGAACGCGCGGCTGTTCGAGAACACCCAGCGGATCTACTACGACACGCTCAAGTCGCTCGCCCTGGCGCTCGAGGCTCGCGACGACTACACCCGCGGCCACTCCGAGCGGGTGGCAACCCTCTCGCTGGCCGTGGCCCACGACCTCGGCCTCGACGAGGAGAACTGCTCGCTGATCCACAACAGTGCGCTGCTACACGACATCGGCAAGATTGGCATCCGCGATGCGGTGCTGCTTGCCCCGCGCAAGCTGACCGCCGAGGAAACCGCGATCATCCGCCAGCACCCGAGCTACGGCAACGCGATCCTGCGGCCGCTGCAGTTTCTCGGTGGGGTGGCGGAGCTGGTCAAGCACCACCACGAGCGCTGGGATGGCGGCGGCTACCCCTCGGGGCTGTCGGGCGAGGCGATCCCGCTCGCCTCGCGGATCATCGCCGTGGCCGACTGCTACGACGCGATGACGTCCACCAGGCCCTACCGCGAGGCGCGGACCCACGACACGGCAATCGAGGAGCTGCGCCGAGAGGCGGGTCGGCAACTCGACAGCGAGGTCGTCGCCGCCTTCATGCGAGTGATCGAGCGCAGGCTGAAGCAGCCGAGCACCGGGTGAGGTGAGCGGGATGGGCGGGGAGCTGCAGCCGGGCCAGCGGGTTGGCAACTACGTCATCAGCCGACGGATCGGCCAGGGGGGCATGGGCGCGGTCTACCTCGCCGAGCACCCGCAGATCGGCCGCCAGGTGGCGATCAAGGTGCTGGCGGCACACCTCGGCCAGCAGCAGGGCGTGGCCGAGCGCTTCATGGCGGAGGCACGCTCGGTCAACCGGATCGCCCATCCGAACATCATCGAGATCTACGACTTCGGCCAGACCGAGGGCGGGCGACTCTATTTCACGATGGAGCTGCTCGAGGGCCGGGAGCTGACCGCGCTGATCAACGAGCGCGGCGCGATGCCACCCTCCGAGCTGCTGCCCTACCTGCAGCAGATCTGCGAGGCCCTGCAGGCGGCCCACGACAAGGGGGTCGTGCACCGCGACCTCAAGCCGGAGAACATCTACCTGCTCGCCCGCGGCCGCCCGACGGTCAAGGTCCTCGACTTCGGCATCGCCAAGCTGCTGGAGGCCGATCCCCAGGGCGGCGCGGTGGCCCGGACGTCGACGGGGATGATCATCGGCTCGCCGCTGACGATCGCTCCAGAGCAGGCCGCGGGCCTGCCCGACCAGATCGGCCCGCACACCGACATCTATTCGCTGGGCGTGATCCTCTACTGGATGCTCGCGGGCCAGCCGCCGTTCGTCTCCCAGGCGCCGGGGATGCTGATCGCCCAGCACATCACCGCCGCCCCTCCGCCCCTTGCCGACTCGGCGCCCGGGTTGTCGCCGGCGCTGGTGGAGCTGGTGCACCAGTGCCTGGCCAAGGAGCCGACCGCCCGGCCGGCCAGTGCCCGGGGGGTTGCCGAGGCCTTCGCTGCTGCGGTGATGGGTCTGCCGACCGCGGCCGCCACCGTCGCGTCAGACACGGCGCTCCCGCCGACGCGGATCCAGGCCGGCTCGCCGGGTCCGGTGACGACCCTTGGCAGCGCGGCGGCCGAGGTGGTCTCGTCGCCGGCAGCCAGCGTTTCTGTCGCGGCGACGGCGCCGCGGTCGAAGCTCTGGATCGGCGTTGGCCTCGGCGCGGCGGTCGTGGTGATCGCCGGGATGGTGGTCGTGGGCTGGCTGTCGCGCGAGCCCGCCGAGGGCCCATTGACGCTTGCCGCGGCCCTGCCGGCGAAGGCCGCCGCCGCGCCGGTGAAGGCCAAGGAGCGCCCGTCGCCGGTCTCAGCGCCGGAGCGGGCGGCCGAGCCGCCGCGGGCACCCGAGCCGCCCGCGGCGGGGGGCAACGCCACGCCGGCGGTCAAATTGACTCCGGGGTCCTTCCGGGCCAAGCCAACGCAGCCACCGCCGCCGAAGCTGTCGAGCACTGCGGTGTCACCCTCGGCGGCGGGACTTCAGGTCAGGTATCGCGCGCGGCTCTCGGCCCGTGACCACCTCAACAGCCGCGGCCAGCCGTTGGGCTCGGCAGCAAAGATCATCCGCCAAGACCGGGCGAACTACCACCGCTTCGGCGTCCGTGATCCGGAGGACCAGGGGGATTTGCTCTACCACCGCAAGGGCGCGCGTAACGATCTCGAGCGGCGGGTGCGTGGAGCGTTGAGCCCCTACGAGCAGCGGGCGATCCTCGTGGGCACGCCGGTGATCGAGGTGATGGTCTCGACCCGCTTCACCACGGTCCGGGTGCTCTCGAGTCCCGGTCCGGCGATGCGGACGCGGTAGCGTGGTCTCGGCAGTGGTCACGACCAGCGGATTGACGTTCGGCTTGGTCCTCGCGGGGGCGTGCACCGGGTGCCATCTGATCGCGGCCTTCAACGCCAGCGACGCGGACGGTGGTCCGGTCGTGCCAGACCGCCTGGACGGCGCTCACCCGGAGGCTCGGGTCGACGCCCCGCCGCCCGACGGCTCGTCGCCGGTCGATACCGAGCCCCAGGCGCCGCAGGACGCGCCAACCACGGCCGACACCCAGCCGCCTGCCGATACCCAGCCGTCTGCCGATACCCAGCCGCCTGCCGACACCCAGCCGCCTGCCGATATCCAGGCCGGCCCGGTCTCGTGCGAGGACTGGGGCGACTGGCTGTGCACGCCCTTCGGTGATGGATGCACGGCCAGCTGCGTTTCGGCGGGGCAGTCGCGGGAGATCTACTGTGACGACCGGGACTGTGCCTGCTGGATCGACGGTGTGAAGCAGGGCGTTTGCTCGCAGTCCGCCGGTGGCGCCTGCGTACCTTGCCAGCAAAGCTTCGAGACCGCCGCCTGCTGCGCGCCCTAAGCTGCCGGGCGCCGTTCGTGGAGGCGTCTAGCGAGCGGGCGGAACGTCTTCGTGGGTCGGCTGTCTGACCCCGGCGTTGGTTCCTCTGAGGCTAGTCTCCGTCGTGGACCGGCTCCCAGCCGCTGGTCAGCGTCCCGTCACCCTCGAGGTAGACCGGGGCCTCGCTGAGCACCGCGGCCAGGGCGGCGAGCTCGGCCGGATCCTCGATCAGCAACTCGCGGTTGCCCTGCTTGGCGAGGTGGAGCCGGATCTGGCCCTGATGGGTCTCGGGGTTCCAGGCGAGGATGTAGGCCGTGACCTCGACCCGATCAGCGTCGTCTTTCGAAGGCATGGGGCGATTGTGAGATCGCTTCGGGAAGCGGGTCAACGCGCGACAGCGGGCGGAGGGCAGGGCGATCGCAAAGTCGCCGGCCACATGGGGTTACGAGTGAAACTCTCGTCAGCTTGTCCACGGAGCCGGATTCGGGTCGAAAGTCGGCCGTGAACCGGTTCACTCCCTAGAACTGTCCCGGATTCGGGTCGAAAGTCGGCCGTGAACCAGTTCACTCCCTAGAACTGTCCCGGATTCGGGTCGAAAGTCGGCCGTGAACCAGTTCACTCCCCAGAACTGTCCCGAATTCTGGCGCCCGCCGGATATCGACTCCGCTGATGCCTTGGGCGTACTGGTGCGCCGGCCCGCAGCGCATGGCCCGCCGACGGGGGATCAGGCGCGTGCTGGGAAGCTCAAGCGCAGGCGGACGAGCGCGGGTCAAGCAACTCCTCGTGAACCCTCCGGGATCGCGGCATCTGGCGTTGGCGAGCCGCTCGCGGCAGAGCCGAGAAGGGCCATCCGACGGCCGCTACCGACTTTGCGACCGCCCTGGGGCGGAGGGGCACGGCGCGCGAACGGGGGCGCGGCGGGCTAGTCCGCCGGGGTGTCGCTCTTGGCGATGAAGCGGGGCAGGGCGTCGTCGAAGGGGAACCAATCCACCCGCTCCTCGAAGCTGACGTGGCTGGTGGGCTGACGGTCCGGGGGATCGGCCAGCACCGCCACGGGAACGTAGGCGCGGCCCGTGGCGCCACCGTGCTCGGCGTGGGCCGCGGAGTAGTAGGTCAGCATCGAGGTGCCACAGCGCCTGCAGAAGCAGCGGAAGGCCCCCGGCGAGGACTCGTAGCGGGTCAGCAGCGCCTCGCCGGCGACGATCGTCAGCCGAGCGTCGGGTACGCCGGTCCAGGTGACGAACGCTGCCGCGTGGGCCCGGCGGCAGCTCTCGCAGTGGCAGTGAGAGGCGAAGTCGGTGGGTGGTGTGAGGTCGAGCTTCACCGCGCCGCAAAGGCAGTGTCCGCGGATTGGCGTCATCTCCACTCCTGGTGTCGGCTCAGCGTCGGCGCTGGGGCATCGGCTGAGGGCCGGTGTCGACGGCCGGAGGCGCCTGGGGAATCGAGTCGGTGATCGGCCGGTGGTGCCCGAAGGCCCGGCGATACCAGGGCAGGTTGCTCAGCTCCTT
>JAUVBO010000810.1 GCA_030591195.1 Pseudomonadota bacterium | reverse complement strand
CGTCACCCGGATCTGTCCCGGGAAGGTCATCTCGGCGGAGATCTTCTCCGCGATGGCCGCCGACAGCTCGTCGAGCCGATCATCCGACACCCGGGACTCGTCGACGTGCACGCGCAGCTCACGGCCGGCCTGCACGGCGTGCGCCCGGGTCACGCCATCGAAGCCACCGGCGATCTTCTCCAGGTCCCCGATCCGGTCGCCGTAGCTCTCGACCATCTCCCGGCGCGCCCCTGGCCGGCCGCCGCTCATCGCGTCGGCTGCCGCCACCAGCGGTGCGTAGGCGGACTGGCTCGGCTCCTCGCCGTGATGATAGCCAATCGCGTTGCCCACCAGCTCAGACTCGCCGTTGCGTCGCGCGATCTCGGCGCCGATCAGCGCGTGGGAACCATCGACCTGGTGGGTCAGCGCCTTGCCGATGTCGTGTATCAGCGCCGCCCGCCGGGCGATCTCCGAGTCGATGCCGAGCTCCTCGGCCATCATCCCCGCGAGGTGGCCGGCCTCGATCGCGTGTCCCCACTGGTTCTGGGTGTAGCTGGTGCGGTAGTTGAGCTTGCCAAGCAAGTCGACGATCTCGTCCGCCGAGACCTTGGCCAGCCGCAGCTGCCGAAAAGCGTCTCGACCGGTCTGCATCAGCTCCCGATCGAGCTCGATCTTGAGTGAGCGCACCAGCTCTTCCGGATCACGGACCTTGTCCCCCGAGGCCACCCGGGCGAGCGCTCGCCGCCCCAGCTCCCGGGCCACACCGTCGCCGCTCTCGAGCCGCACCATGCCGCCGTCGTCAGCGAACGAGAGCTTGACGTCGATCAGCTCGCTGATCTTCGCCGTCTCGGCGGCCGCCGGCCCCTGGAGCTTCTCCGCCGCCCCGGACGGCAAGGACATCGTCATCGCCGCGCGCTCGCGCACGCAGTGGCCAGTGTAGCGCTGCATCACGATGCCCATCACCCGCTTGGCCTGTCGGCCAAACTCCTCGGCCTTGGTGCTCTCGAGATTGCGCAGTAGATCGGCGCACTGGTCGCGCGCGTCCTCGACCGTCCGCTCGACCAGTTGATCGGCGACCTCGGCCGCGGTGAGGCCCGCCTGATGCTCGAGCTGCTTCCTGCAGTCGCGGCGGGTTTGCTTCGCCTGCTGGCGCAAGGCGCCCGCCTCCTGCTTGCGGGCTTGCGCCGCCTCTCGCCGGCCCTCGATCACGCCCGCCCGGCCCTCGAGCAGGCCCTCCCGCTGGTCGACCCGGCCCTCGCGACGCTCGAGCAGCTCACCCAGCGCGCGCAGCTCGCCGTGGATCGCCTCCTCCTCGACCTCCGCCGCCCGCGCGACCTGATCACGCTGCTCTCGGCAGCGCGACTCGGCCTCCCGACGGGTTAGCGCGGCGCCCTCGACGGCCTCGGCCTCCACCTTCTGGGCCGCAGCACGACTTTCCTCGACGATCCGTCGGGTGCGCTTGCCCGCCAGGCTCCAGCCCGCGGCCGCGGCCAAGGCGGCGACGACAACTCCGATGACAGCTTCGATCATGCCGGGTTCATCGTTCGCGATGGCCTACGGGTTGTCAACTGATCACTGGGAGACCCATCGCTGGAGTAGGCGGCTCAGCGGCGAGCTCGACATCGAGCTAGAGCAGCTTGCCCGGATTCATCAGGTTCAGGGGGTCGAAGGCCCGCTTGAGCTCCCGCTGCAGAGCCAGCAGCGGCTCGGGTTGCTCCAGGTGCAGAAAGCCACGCTTGGTCAGCCCGATGCCGTGCTCGCCGCTGAGCGTTCCGCCGAGCTCGAGGGCCGCCTCGAAGACTTGCCCGCGCAGCGGCTCGAGCGCGCCCCGGTCCCGGTCGTCGTCCCAGAGGACATTGACGTGGAGGTTGCCGTCGCCGGCGTGACCGTAGGCGGCGATGACGACCTTCGCCTCCACGGACAGCTCGTCGAGGCGCTCGATCATCGCCGGCAGCGCCGATGGCGGCACGGCGATGTCCTCGGACAGCTTGTGGCGGTGGGCGTCGCGCAGCACCTGACTGACCTCGCGGCGGGCGTCCCACAGCCGCTTGCGCTCGGCCTCGTCCCGGGCGACGAAGACCTCGGTGGCTCCACCTTGCTCGCAACGATTCGCCGCGTCGAGCAAGGAGCGGTCGAGCAGCGTACCGCCGCCGCTCGCCTCCTCCTCGGCGTCGAGCTCGACCAGCAACGCCGCGCCGCTGCCCGGCAGCAGTGATGAGACCCCCGCGGCCAGCAAGTGCTCGACCACCCGACGGTCGAGCAGCTCGATCGCCCTGGGGCGGTGGCCGCCACCGACCATCAGCCTGACGGCACCCACCGCCGCCGCTGCGTCAGCGAAGCAGGCGACGAAGGTCGCGACGGCGGCAGGCCGCGGCCGCAGGCGCAGGGTCACCTCGGTGATTAGCGCCAGCGTCCCCTCGCTGCCAACCATCAGGCCGACGAGATCGAGCCCGGTGACCCCCTTGGGTGCCCGGTGACCGACCCGCAGCCGCTGGCCGCCGATCATAGCGATCTCCATCGCGAGGGTGTGGTCGCGGGTGACGCCGTACTTGAAGGCTCGCGGGCCACCGGCATTCTCGGCGACGTTCCCGCCGATGGAGCAGATGTCGAGGCTCGCCGGATCGGGCGGATAGAACAGCCGCTCGGCCTCGACCTCGGCCTGCAGCCGCCCGGTGATCACCCCCGGCTCGACCACTGCCACCAGATCTCCAGCGTCGATCTCCTTGATCCGACGCATCCGCTCGGTGCTGACGACGATCCCCCCCTCCACCGCCAGGGCGCCGCCGCTCTTGCCGCTGCCGAGCCCACGGGGTGTGATCGGGATCCGGTCGAGCAACGCCAGGCGCAGCACCTCGGCGATCTCCTCGGCGCTGTCGACCAGCGCCACCACGTCCGGCACGACCGGCCCGAGCCCCGACGCGTCTGAAGCGTACGGCGAGGCTGCGTCGAGTCGCGAGAGCGCTCGCTCGGCGCCGAGCAACCGCTCGACCTTGGCGGCGATCTGGTCGATGTGGGAAGCAGCCGTCACAAACGACGGTTTGACACCTCCCGTCGACGAAAGCTATTAGAAATGCTGAGTGTCCCTCAGCCAGGATCTCGAGGCAGATGCAGCAACCACCACCGCCCCAGGCGATCTTCGCGCTAGCCCAGCGCCTGG
>JAUVBO010000410.1 GCA_030591195.1 Pseudomonadota bacterium | reverse complement strand
GTAGGGCACGGCAACCACCAAAGCACGGCAAGACCCGCGCCTGGCCCCTGGCATGGCGGCTGCATCACCTCCAGGCATCACCCCTGGAGGCAGATGATGAGACAGTACGGGAGCCTGATCGGCTCGTTCTTCGCGTCGGCAGCGCTGGCCCTGGCAGCGTGCGGCGGGCAGCCCGAGCTGGCGTCAGGCGAGCTCTACGGCGAAAGCGACCTCGCGGAGTCGGCCAGCGAGCGCGAGCACAAGTCGGCGCCGGCCGGCTGCATTTCGGGCACGATCCTCGCCTCGCGGGACCGCACAGCGCACGAGCACGAATACGGTTTCTTCTACCTCTCGTCGGACGACCGCGGGGATGACTTCGGCGCGGAGCTCATCCCACGGCGCCCGGGGGGCGCGCCCAACGTTGGCGCGAGGATGACGCTGATGGCCGATGGTGCGCCGGTGGCCGCCGAGGACTGGTGCTATGACCCCGGCGACCCCAGAGAACCGTTCGACCGCAAGGTTCGCCTGCTCGCCGCGCCGCTGTCGACCGCCGATGGCTGCGTCGCCAAGCGGACCATGCTGCAGCTCTTCTACCAGCTCGACAGCGGGCTCTAGCAGGCATCATCGGAAAGTAACGTCGACGAAGTCTGAAGCAGGTTCGGGGCGAGCTCGACATCGATCAGGTCGGTGATGGCGTTGGCCAGCACCTTCACCGGCGTCCCCCGGGTCATTGGTACTTGCACTGGTAGGGTGCGCCATCGCAGTGGGCGTTGATGCCGCAGCCGCCGCAGCCGCCGCGGATGTAGGTCACGCTCGTCAGCAGCTTCCCGGCGCGCCTGACGACGCAGCTCGTCGCGTCGATTGCTCCGCCCGGGCTTGCCGCGCAGCGCAGGGTGCCGTTGGTCGTGCCCATGCAGCAGTCGTCACCTTCCTGAATGTAGACCCCGGAGTCGCCCGGCTTGTGGGCGACGCAGACCTGCCCCGTGCCCCCGACGGTCAGCTCGCAGCCGATCGGGTGGGGAAATTCCTGCGGACAGCGGGCGACCTCGCAGTCCGAGAATCCCACCGGCACGATCTGCTCGCCGGGCCCCGCGCAGCCGTCGCAGAGCTCCGCGTCGGGTGGGCCCTTGTCGGGGTTGACCGTGTCGGGGCTGACCGTATCAGCCGTCGTCTTAGCGTCCGGCGTCCCGAGGTCCCAGACGCGCAGGATGCAGATCCGCCGCTCCGGGTCGCAGATGTGCTGTGCCGGGCAGTCCGCCTCCGTGGCGCACAACGGCATCCGAGCGACGGATGCCGGGCAGGCCATCGCCGCCAGGGTAGCCAGGAGCCACACGCAGTGCCCTCGCCTCATCGCCACACGCCTGTCGTTCAACACGAGTCGCCAATCTCCAGGTCCGGCGGGTCGCCCGAGGTGCAGCGCACCCAGCAGAAGCAGTAGTTGGTGTTGGTTGGCGTGGGCACCGCGAATTTGCAGTCGGTGAGCACCCCTCCCTGGGCGCCGCAGTAGGCGTTGATGTTGTAGCAGTTGTTGGGACAGTGGCAGGGGCCGCAGACCCCGTTGCGACAGATCGGGTTGTTGCCCTGACAGGGGAACCCGTCACAGGCGCCGCAGCTGCCGCCGCAGCCATCCTTGCCGCAATTTTTGCCTGCGCAGCTGGGGACGCAGCAGGTGCCGTCGGAGCGACAGATCCCGCCGGTTGGGCAGCCGCAGTCGTCGCCGTTGCCGGGCACGCCGTCGGGGCCAGCACACTTCGCAGCGAGCACCCCAGCGTCACAGTACTTCGGCTTCGTCGCCGAACACTGCCCGCTCGGCGTCCCGTCGGAGCAAGTGGGGAGCGTGTCGGGGCTGACCGTGTCGGGGCTGACCGTGTCGGGGCTGACCGTGTCAGCGGCCGTTTTGGCGTCCGGCGTTCCGAGGTCCCAGACGCGCAGGATGCAGATTCGCCGCACCGGGTCGCAGATGTGCTGTGCCGGGCAGTCCGCCTCCGTGGCGCACAAAGGCATCCAATCGGCGGATGCCGGGCAGGCCATCGCCGCCAGGGTAGCCAGGAGCCAAAGGTAGTGCCTTCTCATCGCCACAGGAGACAAAGGTAGTGTCTTCTCCTTAGAGACTCAAGACTGAACCTGCCTACCACCGCCACCACCCTATGCTTCCTTTCACACATGCCACGTAGGTGTAGAGACCGCATTGACTCGCCTGGAATGGCAAAGCCCCGCCGACCGGAAAAGCCGACCGTTTGCGCGATGCACCGATTGCGGGCGACAATCAGAGCCGGAAATGAACAATCTACCGACGAAGACTCAAGATTTGAGATCGCTTGGTACCGCGACCGCACGGATGGTGTTGGTCCTCTTTCACCGGGGCCAGGCCCGCGTGTTGCCGCTCGAGCCTCGCCAAACGATGGTCGTCGGACGCGACGAGCGCGCCGACGCCGTCGTCGCCGGCGACGCGATCTCGAGGCAGCACTGCCGCTTCGAGCGCGCCCCCGAGGGCACCCTCTGGGTCGAGGACCTGGGCTCGAAGAACGGCACGCTGGTCAACGGCCAGCAGGTGCGGCGCTGTCGGATCGATGTGGGGGACAGGATCGCGATCGGCGCGGCCACCGTTACGCTTCACGTCGAGGCCGGACAAGCTGACGCGCCGCCGGGCGTCGAGCCCCTCGACGAGCTGCGCGCAGCGCTGAGCTCGCAGATGAACGCCACCACCCACGAGCACGGCCTAGCCTTGGCCGTCGTGCGATACGCCGGCCCCCGACGCTCCCGCGAGTGGCTGGCCGACATCGTGGCCCTGACCGGCCCCTGCGACCGGCTCGCGCTCTACAGCGCGGGGGAGGCGGAGGTCCTGCTCGCCGAGGCGAGCGTCGAGCGGGCCGAGGCCTTCGCCCTGAAGGTGCTCGCCGCCCTCGGCGGCGGGGCCGGCACGCGCTGCGGGCTCGCGCGCTTCCCCGACGCGGCGACCAAGCCCGACGTGCTGGTCCAGGCGGCTCGTGCCGCGTCCCGCCGGGCGACCGACACCTCGCCGGTTCAGTGGGCTCCGACAGACAAGGTTCGGGAGCGGGTGGGCGACGTGGAGCTGGTCGTCGCCAGCCCGCGGATGCGACAGGTCTACGCCGCGGTCGATCAGCTCGGCCGGACGCGGCTTCCGGTGCTGGTCATCGGCGAGACCGGAACGGGCAAGGAGCTCGTCGCCCGGGCGATCTACGAACGAAGCAAGCTCGGCGGCCGGCTGCTCTGCGTCAACTGCGCCGCGATCCCCGAGTCGCTGATCGGCAGCGTCCTCTTCGGGCACGAGCGGGGGGCCTTCACCGGCGCCGCGCGTCAGACCAAGGGCGTCTTCGAGGAGGCGGACGGCGGGGCCGTCTTCCTCGACGAGATCGGCGAGCTGTCGGCCTCGGGCCAGGCGACGCTGCTGCGGGTCCTCGAGACCAAGCGGTTGACCCGGGTCGGCTCCCAGCGCGAGATCGCCGTCAACGTGCGCATCATCGCGGCGACGAACCGCGACCTCGACGCGATGTGCGACGCCGGCACGTTCCGCTCCGACCTGCTCTACCGGATCAACGCGATGACCCTGCAGGTCCCACCGCTGCGAGATCGGCCGGAGGAGATCGAGCCGCTGCTGCAGCACTTCACCAGCCGGACGTGCCGCGAATGGGGGCTGCAGCCCAAGCACTTCACCTCGGCGGCGATGGCCCTGCTGAAGGCCCACCGGTGGCCCGGCAACGTGCGCGAGCTGCGCAACGCGGCCGAGCGGGCCGCCGCCCTGTCGAGTGGCGAGCAGATCGACATCGAGCACCTTCCGCCGCAGGTGCTCCGCGACAGCGCCGAGCAACCCCCGCAACCCCCGCAGCCCCCGCAGCCCCCGCAGGCCCCCCCGCAGCCCCCCAGCGCCCCGGCGCCCCACGGCGCGGGGATGGATATCGGTGCCATCGTCAGGGGGCCGCACGGCCCCGGCGCGGTGGGGTTCCGCCGGTTCATGCAGCGGACCAAGGCGGCTCTGATCGCCAGCGCGCTGGCCGAGACCCGCTGGAAGAAGGTCGCCGCCGCCGAGCGGCTCGGCATCCCACTGCGTACGATGAGCGACAAGGTGCGAGCCTACGGCATCGAGCGGGAATCCCCGGTCGCGCAAGACCTGCTCGCGGCCCTCGACGGGGTAGTGCCCGACGGCGCCCTCGACTTCAAGGAGCGCATTCGGCGCTACGAGGCGGCCCTGATCGGGTGGGCGCTTGACGCCTGCGGCGGCCAGCGCGACGAGGCGGCCAAGCTGCTGGCGATTCCCTCCCGCACCCTGCGTTACAAGGTACGAGCCTACGCGCTCGACTGATCAGGGCAAGCTGCCCGCGCGTGCCGCAAGGCGCCCTGTCGTCGGAACTTTCATCCGCGCAGCAGCGGGCGTATCATCTTCGGATGAGGCACTCGTCGATCACGACGCTTTGCTGCCTGGCGCTGCCGCTGTGGGCCTGCGGTGGCGGGGAGATGGAGGTGCTGCTCGACACCCAGCCGACGGCCTGCTGGGACGCCGACGTCTCCGTCCGCTCGCTGTCGATCTTCGTGGCCACGGTAAGCTCTGCGCCTGGCCAACAGGCGGAATTTACACTGCAGCTGCGCGAGTGCGTCGCTGCCCCGGGGGTGCCGGCGACGCGAGAGGGCCTCGAGCAGCTGTTCCAACAGCGGGGGCACGTCGCTATTAACGTGCAAGCCGAACAGCCGACAGTGGTCGGGCTCCATCTCCACGCCACCCCCGAG
>JAUVBO010000043.1 GCA_030591195.1 Pseudomonadota bacterium | reverse complement strand
GGTCAAGCAGCTCGGCCGCGGTCTGTCCGCCCTCCGCGGCTGGGTCGCCGCGCGGCAGGCTGACCAGGCGGCCTACGCCCCGGTGGCCGGCGCCACCGCCACGGTGCGGGTGGTGGCCAATCGCCCCGAGCAGGGCGAGGCGGGCCAGCTGATCGAGAAGCTGCTCTGCGTGCTGATGACCTCCGCGCCCGCGGGCAGCGAGCTGGCGCTCTCCAACGCGTTCTTCCTGCCGCCGGACTCCTTTCGCGCGGCCATGGCCCAGGCCGTTCGACACGGCGTTCGCTTCAAGCTGCTGCTCAACTCCTCCGACGAGGACGACTTCGAGTCGGCGATGCGCTGGGTCTCGGCGGGCGCCCAGTGCGCCATGCGCGGCCTGACCGAGATGTTCGAGGACCACCCGGACGCCGAGGGTGCGCTCGAGCTCCACCAGTGGCGCGGTGACCCGGCACGCGGAGTGAGCGCGATCCACCAGAAGATCTGGTCCTTCGGCAGCACCGTCGCTGACCCGTACCTCGTCGGCTCGTCGAACCTCGACGCTCACAGCCTGCGCCACAACTCCGAGATCGTGGTCCTGATCACGGACCCGGCGTCCAAGCCGGTCTTCGACGCGGCCCTCGCGGCGGACTTCGCCGCGCCCGGCGTGACCCGCTACAGCGGCCAGGAGGTGAGCAAGCTGGGCCGGATCGGCGAGTGCAAGTGGGAGCTGATCAGCGGCTGGCTCTAGGGCGCCGTCCCGGGTAGCCTTGGATCGAGATGGAAGTCATCGTCACCCACCCCAACGCCGACTTCGACGCCCTCGCCTCCCAGGTCGCCGCCAGCAAGCTCTACCGCGCCGCGGTGATGGTCCGCACACGCAAGGTCTCCCGCACGGTGCGGGACTTCCTCGCCCTGCACAAGGAGCACTTCGAGCTGCTGACACCCGAGGAGATCGATCAGTCGGCGGTGACCCGGATGATCGTCGTCGACGTGCGGCGCGAGAGCCGGCTGCGCGACTTCAAGCCGCTGGTGGAGCGCGCCCGGGCTGGCGACCCGAGCCTCGAGGTGATCATCTACGACCACCACCACGAGGCGCCCGACGATCTCCGCGGGCGGGTCGAGCGCATCGAGCCCCTCGGCGCCACGACCACGATGCTGGTCGAGCAGATCGTTGCCCGGGGGCTGCCGATGTCGGCGATGGAGGCCACGCTCTACGCCCTCGGCATCTACAGCGACACCGGCGCGCTGACCTACCGCAGCACCACGCCGCGGGATGCCAAGCTCGCCGCGACCCTGCTGGCGCGGGGCGCCAGCCTCGCCACCCTCGGCTTCTTCCTCCGCCCGCCGATGGACCAGCAGCAGCGGCGGGTGCTCGGCGAGCTGGTCGGCCAGTGCGTCGAGGTCGACCTCGGCGGTGTGCACGTCGGCGTCGGCGCGGTGGAGCTGAAGCGGATCATCCCCGGGCTGTCCGAGGTGACCCAGGAGGTGCTGGCCCTCGAGCGCTTCGAGGCGCTGTTCGCACTCTTTTGCAGGGGGTCGGAGGTGACGATCATCGCCCGCTCCCAGGTGCCATACATCGACGCCGGCAACATCATGCAGGCCCTGGGCGGCGGCGGGCACCCCGGCGCCGGCGCCGCGAAGATCAAGGACGCCTCGGCGGAGGAGGTGCGAGCGAGGCTGCTCGAGCAGATCAAGGCTCACCCCTTCCGTCCCCGGCTGGTGCGCCAGATGATGACCACGCCGGTGCACACCGTCGACCGGCGCGCCTCCCTCGAGGCGGTGGGCAAGGACTTCGATCGTTTTGGCATCAGCGGCGCGCCGGTGGTCACCGACGAGCAGCTGCACGGCGTGATCTCCAAGCGCGACATCCGCGCGGCGCTCAAGGCGGGCCGCGCCCACCTGCCGGTGGCGAGCTGCATGGCGACCTCGGTGCTCACCACCGAGCCCCAGGTGCCCCTGCTGCGCGCCTTGGAGAAGATGGTCGAGGCCGACATCGGCCGGCTGCCGGTGATCGAGGACGGTCAGGTGGTCGGCATCATCACCCGCACCGACGCCCTGCGGATGCTCTATCCGGAGCAGGTCGCCAAGCGCTGAGCCCCAGCAGCCCGGCCGGCCCGCGACACGGCGTGCACTGCAGATCATCCTCCATCCGCGGAGCCACCTCGGCTTGCGGGCGGCGCGCTCTGACCCGCGTCCCGCAGCCGCTCGATCCGGTCACAGGTCTCGCGCGTCCGGCGGTGGAGCGCTTCGAGGGCGTCCATCAGCCGCTGCACCCGCACCGCGCGGGCTACCAGCCGTGGTCGTCGGCGCCGGATCGGCCCCTCGACGGCGGCGTGCTCGGCGCGGATGCGTGCGGAGAGGTTGCCGTGATCCTGCTCGAATCGCTCGAGCGCCGCGAGCCGCCTGCGCAGACGCCGTTGGCGCCCGGGGAGCTTCGCCGCCGGCGGCAGCAGCGAACGTCCCGCGGCCACCGCCCCGGCCACGCGCTGGGCGAGGGGCCCCAGTTGTTGCTCGAGCAGTGCAAGGCGCATCAGCATCTCAGCGAATCCCCTGCGGGCTCGCACGCTCTCGGGCACGCAGCCGCGCCGGCGAGCTGGATCGCGGCGGCGCAGCTCGAGGCGGTAGAGGTCGTCGAAGAAGGCGACTCGGCCGCGGTCGTCGACCCGGACCGTGTGGTACTCGACGTGGATCGGGATCGGTCGGCGCAGGTTGATCCGGCGCGTGAGGTTGGCGGCGCGCCTGACCAGCTCCTCGTAGCGCTCGGCGTCCCACTCCTGGCGCAGCGAGGCGAAGCGCATCGACCGCCAGGTGCGGTGGAGCTTGCCGAACAGCGACTCGTCCCACTGGCCGTCGGCCTGCAGCAGCAGCCGCGCCAGCCCCAAGGCGTCGGCGACGCGGATACAGCCGTGGGAAAACGACCGTCGCGGGCGGCCGAAGAGGTGCTTGTCGGGCGTGTCGTGGAGGTAGGTCTCGTGGGGGTTGGCGAAGATCAGCTTCACCAGGCCGAGGGCATTCTCCGGCCCCGGAAGCTGGCGCACCCACTCGAACGGCGAGCCCTCGCGAAGCAGCTCGTAGCCGTGCTTCTGGTAGAACAGCGGATCCTTGCCCCGCTCGGGGTCGAGCTCGGTCTCCTTGATCGTCCGGGTCACGTTCCAATAGGGGAAGAAGACCAGTCGCTCGACGCGCGCCGACTGCTCCGGCGTGGCGTAGGCCAGGACCCTGCGCTCGAGATCCTCGTCACAGCGGGTACCGTGGCGCTTGCCGACCACCACCCGCTGGCGGAGCAGTCGGCGCGGGCCACGCCAGACCTCGAGCGAAAACCCGGGGATGTTGACGCGGAGCTCGAGGCCCGCCGAGCCGGCCCCGCTCTCGCGCCAGCGCCGCAGGCCGCGCTCGATCGCCGTCATCCGCTGACGCGCGTTGATATTGAGCCGACCGAAGAAGGCGCGATCGGCGATCCCCGTCGGCTCGAGCAGGTGGTTGCGCTGGAAGGCGCGGACAGCGCGGCGAAGCGTGCCATCGTCGGTGTCATCTGCGGCTGGCCTGGAGGTCGGCGATCCGGCGTCGTCGAGGTATCCCTCCCGGGCGAGCCGGCGCCGTAGCTGCGTCACCGCTGCGTGGCGGCGGCCCGGCCCCCGGGCGCGAGTCGGCCTGACCAGCCCCCACCCGCCGGCAGCGACGACCGCGCGGTAGCGGGCGAGGGCGGCGACGAGGCGGTCGTACTGGCGCACCGCGGGAGTGGCGCCGGCGAGCAGCGCCTCGACGTCGCGTCGATCGTCGAGCCCCCGGAGGCCCCAGGCTAGCAGCCGGCGGACGTGAGCCCGGCTGAACACCCGCGGGTCGGGCGCGCCGTCGGTCCTGGCGACGCGCGCGAGGGTCGCCGGCGCGAGCAGCCACCGGCAGGCGTGGGCGGCGTAGCGCCAGCCCCAGAGCCTGCCGTCCGCGTCGGGCGCCCGGCGCCGCGTGTCGGCCGAGCTCCAGCGCCGCTGCCGCTCCTCCTCTTGCCAGAGGCGCTCCAGAGCCGCGGGCCAGGCGTTGTCGAGACCGAGGTCACGGACGAGGTGTGCCAGGCCGTCGGCGAGGGTCAGCTCGAGCCGCGCCCGCGCCAGCAGCCGAGCGACAGGACTGGTTGTGACGCTCCTGGGGCGCGCGGTGGCGAGGGCAGCGATCAGCCGGGCCAGCTGCGGGGCGTGGTAGCCGCGGGGATCTAGTCCGTGGGCCGCGGGCAGCTCGCCGAGCGCGCGGGCCGCGGCCCGGCCGGCCTCGCTCGGTCCCCGCCCCGTGGTCAGCCGCCAGGCGCCGTCGGTACCGCCGTACACGCGCTGCAGCACCGCACGCTCGAGCCATCGACCACGGCTCAGCTCGGCGCGGATCGCCGCCGTCTGAGCGGCGCTCACGCGCTGCGGGCGGGCCGTGGGCCGGCCTGGGGTGGTGGGTGGCACCGCCCGGTCTCGCCGGGCCTCCTCGACGGCGTCGGAGCCGCAGCCCGGTTCGAAGGCGGCGACCACCAGGGCGAGGCCGGTAAGTCGAAGGGAGCTCACGATCGCTGATGATACCGCGCGGACCACCGGGCCGGGACGTGGCGGATCCAATGTCGGAGGTGTCGCTCCCCGAGCGGGCCGCTACTGCCCGGCGAGGTGGGCCCGTCCCTGGGTCATCTCGGCCAGGGCGGCGTCGGGGCCGACGAACTCGTAGAACGTCGAACCCTTACGGACGAGGAACTGGCTCGGCTTGCTCTTCGCCAGCGCCGCCCAGATCTTCTCCGCGTCACCGTCGGTGGCGGCCACGATCGTGTTGACCTTCACCCGCTTGCCGTTGACCTCGTAGTCCGTGTTGCGCAGGGCCTTGATCTCTCCGCC
This sequence comes from Pseudomonadota bacterium, assembly GCA_030591195.1. Next base: position 5,027 of record JAUVBO010000043.1, on the reverse strand, counting down.
GAGGCGGCGTTGCACCGGCTTGATGTCGGCTGCCTTGAAGTTGACGTCCGAGGTGACCTTCCAGCCGGACGGCATCGTCGGCGCCGCGACCGTCTCCGCCGCCGGTTCTGTCTTCGCCGTCGGTTCCGTCTCCGGGGTCTTGGGGCACCCAGCGAGCAACGCGCTGAAGAAGAGGGCGGCGAGCGCCACCGCCGTTGACCTGCTGGTCTGTTCGATCATCGGAGACACCCTCCCTGGTTCTCATGAGCCCTTGACCGCCGCGGCGTCTGCGCCGCGGTGATCTGCGTCAGCGGCATGGTACCTCAGGAACGACCGTCGGGTGGCGTTGGGTTAGAATGCCAGCGATCCACCCGACCCTGGCCGACAACATGGAGGTCGTGCTGACCAACCTCGAGCTCGACGGGGGCTCGTGGTAGGCGATGTCGGGTGGGCGAACCATCGCCGGGGGCGTAAAATAGCGCTGATGAGCAACTCCGAGACCGACTCCGAGACCGATGCCCCGACCGACTTGTTCCTCGCGCTGACGCCCGAGGCGGTGCTGCAGGCGGTGGAGGCGGGGGGCGTGCGCTGCAAGCCGGTCTGCTGCCCGCTGAACTCGTTCGAAAACCGGGTCTACCTGATGGAGGCCGAGGACGACCGGCGGATCGTCTCCAAGTTCTACCGGCCCCGGCGCTGGAGCCGCGAGCAGATCCTCGAGGAGCACCAGTTCCTCGGCGACCTCGCCGCCGAGGACGTCCCGGTCTGTCCCACGCTGCCCTTTCCCGACGGTGAGACGCTGAAGCAGATCGACGGCATCCTCTACTGCCTGTTCGAGGCCCGGGGCGGCCGGGCCCCCGACGAGCTGACCGAGGCCGACGGCGAGCGGATGGGGATGCTCGTCGCGCGGATGCACAACGTCGGCGTCGCTCGCCCTGCCGAGCACCGGATCCACCTCACGCCCGAGACCTACATCTGGGACAACGTTGGGTGGCTCGAGGAGCACGACACCGTGCCGGTGCCCTTTGCCAGCCGCTACCTCGACGCGGCGACCTACATCGCCGAGATCGCCGCCGAGTATCTCGAGGGGGTCGAGGTTCACCGGATCCACGGCGACTGCCACCTGGGCAACCTGTTGCTGCGCGACGGCGTCTTCAACGTGCTCGACTTCGACGACATGCTCGTCGGGCCGGCGGTGCAGGATCTGTGGCTCGCCCTGCCGGGCAGAGACGACCACACCCGCCGCCAGCGGGAGTGCTTCCTCGAGGGCTACGAACGCTTCCGCCGCTTCGACCGCGCGACCCTGCGGCTGATCGAGCCCCTGCGCGGGATGCGGATGATTCACTACGCCAGCTGGCTGGCCAAGCGCTGGCACGACCCGATCTTTCCCCGGACCTGGCCGCACTTCGGCACCGAGGACTACTGGCAGGAAGAGACCGACGCGCTGGAGGAGCTGGTGACCCACATCCGCGGCGAGCGGGGCGAGGCGCCGGTGCAGAAGCCGGAGCCGACCCTGACCAACAAGGACTACTTCTTCGACTGGGAAGGCGACTGAGCGCGGCATGAGGATCGGCCGTCACGGGCGCCTGGTGCTGATAGTGGCCCTGCTGGCCCCGGGCTGCGAGGGCGCGGTCCAGCGGGTTCGCCAGGACGGGGCCTCGGTCGTGGCCGACGATGGACCGGCGGAGCCGCCTCCTCCTCCCGCCGATGGGGCACCTCCGGTGACCAAGGACGCGATCGCACCCGACCTCGCGATGGGCGGCGGAGAGTGCACCCTCGAGGAGGCGGCGCTCGGTGGCCACTGCTACCGGGCCCTCGGCATGGGGGAGATGACCTACCAGATGGCTCGCGATCTGTGCGAGTCCTCCGGGGCGCAGGCGATCAGCATCCAGTCGCCGGAGGAGAACCAGCTCGCCTTCGACCTGCTCTACATGTGGTCCGACTGCGCCTGGATTGGCCTGACCCGCCTCGGCGGTCAGAGCAAGCTCGTCTGGGAGGACGGGAGCCAGATTAGCTACGACAACTGGCAGGCGGGCGAGCCCGATGACCGCGACTGCGTCTGCCTGCGCGGCCCGGCCGCCGATCCTCCGGTGCGTGGCCAGTGGCGTGACTCGAGCTGCAGCTCCCAGCTCCGCGAGATCATCTGCGAGCGCGTGCCCTAGGCCTGGCGGACGAGCTCGAGCAGGCGGCGCAGGTCGTCGTCGCCGCTCAGCGGGTTCATCGTCGTTACCCGCAGATAGCGGCGGTTGGCCAGCACGGTCTGGACCAGGTAGCACTCGCCCTGCTCGATCACCCGCTGTCGCGCGGTGGCCTGCGCCGCGTCGAGCGCCTCGCCGTCGTCGCGATCGACGCCCCGCGGCAGGTGGCGGAAGCAGACGATGTTCGCCTGGGGCCGCAGGGCGAGCTCGAAGTCGGGCGCGTCCTCGATCAGCGACGCCAGGTCCCGCGCGAGGTCGTAGCAGCGGGTGACGTAGGCCTCGAGCAGCGCCGCGCCGCCGAGCGCCAGGGTCCCGTAGAGCTTGAGCGCCATGCTGTTCTTGGTGCACTCGAGGGTCCGGTGGCTGAGGTTGAACCACTCCTCCCGCGCCGACGGGCCGAGCAAGTAGGCCGCCTCCTGGGAGAAGGCGTCGTAGCTGCGGTCGCCCTCGCGAAAGAGCACGCCGGTGACCAGCGAGGGCATCGCCAGCATCTTGTGGGCGTCCCAGACCACCGAGTCGGCTGCGGCGATGCCGTCGAGCAAGTGGCGGTAGCGCGGTGCCAGCGCCGCCGCTGCGCCGTGGGCGCCATCGACGTGGAGCCAGAGCCCCTTGCGGGTGCAGAATTCGGCGATCGGCTCGAGCGGGTCGTAGGCCCCGGTAGCGGTGGAGCCGGCGCTGGCCACCACGGCAAAGACCTCGAGCCCCCGGCGGGTCGCGCGGTCGAGGCAGTCGCCGAGGCGCGATGGGTCGAGGCGAAAGCGCTCGTCGGTGGGGATCGCGACGCAGCCCTCGGCGCCGATTCCCATCACCTGGGCCGCGCGCGTGGCGCTGTAGTGGGCCTGCTCACTGATCAGCACGCCGAGGCGCTGGCCGTCGCGGGCGCCCCGGGTCCAGATGTCGTGGCCGGCCATCGCCTGGCGCGCGGCGAGCAGGGCGGTCAGGTTGCCGACCGACCCACCCGAGGTCAACACGCCGTCGGCGGCCGCGCCGAAGCCGAGCGCGTTGGCCATCCAGCGCACCACCCCGCGCTCCATCGCCGTCGCGGCGGGGCTCATCTCGTAGACCGCGCTGCTGTTGTTCAGCAGCGCCGCCACCAGCTCGAGCAGCGCCGCCGCGGGCACCGGCACGGTGACCTGGTGGCCGAGATATCCCGGGTGGTGCAGGTGGTGCGAGGCGGCGAGCACGCGCTCGACCAGCGGCCCGAGCCCGGTCGCTGGCGCGTCGCCCTCGTCGAGGGCCCAGCTCTCGAGCTGGATCTCCGGCGCGGCCCACGGCAGCACCGGCATCCGTCGCTGGCGTGCGCGCGCGAGGTAGTCGGCCAGCTGGTCGACCAGGGCGTGGCCCTGCTCGCGGAAGCGCTCGGGGTCGTAGGCCTGCTCGAGGCGCTTGAGCTGCATGTCGGTCGCCATCGACTCCGGCCATACCGCGAGCCGCCGGCGCTGGCAATGGGGGGGCGGTGGCGCTTACCGCTGCGCCGGTGAGCTAAGAACCTCTCCTTCGATTGTTGGCGGGCGCTGGCGCGAGCCTTGCATATTGGATCTCCACGGTATCTCCACGGTATCTCCATGGTATCCCCCCAAAGGAACAGCAGCGGGAGTGTTAGGGAAAATGCGGATCAGATCCTGTGCAGGTTGGTGGTGTGGCTGCCTGGCGGCTGCGATGATCGTCGTCGGTTGCGGGTCGGAGATGATCGATCCGCCGTCGTGGACCGAGGGTGACAGGCCCCCGGGATACCCCCCGACCGACGACGAGGCTCCGAGCGCGCCATCGAAGACCGCGGCGGCGACGCCGGTGCTCGACCCCGTCGATCCGGTGGCTTGCAGCGATCGGCTGGCCCTGCGCGGCGTGGCCTCGCCCGGGGCGAGCGTGTTCGTCGAGGGCGGCGCCCAGGCCTCGGAGATCGTCTCGGCTCATCCCCAGACCGGCCGCTTCTGTGTCGACGTAGCGCTCAAGCCGGGCCAGCTCAACCGGATCACGATTCGGGCCCACGACGAGCATCACGGACTGAGCGAGCCCGCCGGGGTCCAGGTCACCCAGGCCGAGTGCCCGGGTCGCGAGCCTGCCGGACAGCCGACCGAGCCTGCCGAGGCCCCGGTCAACGTCGCCATCGGCGCCGAGATCAGCTCGAAGGACGCGCCCAAGGAGCACCAGCTGACGGACATCGTCGACGGCGACGACAGCACCTGGGCCGAGATCCAGGGCGGCGGCACCTGGGCCTGGAGCAACTACGACGGGTGGGTCTCGCTCAAGCTCGCCGCGCTGACCGAGATCAGCAAGATCGTCATCCGCTGGACCGAACGCGACGGGGACGGCAACCGCTACGGCACCAAGTTCAAGGTGCGGATCAGCGTCGTCGCCGAGCCGGGCGAGCCGACCGATGACAACCCACTGTGGCAGGACGTGGCCGAGGAGGACAGCGGCGCCGGCGGCGAGGATCTCTTCGACCTGGCCGTCAAGCGCCTGATGGTCCGGCACGTCGCGTTGCGGCTGCTGCAGGACGCGCGGGGCAACGTCGCCGAGAACACCTGCATCCACGTGCCGTTCGTCAGCAGCGGGTGCTACGATGAGCGCTTCCGGATCAGCGAGCTGCAGGTCTGGGACGCGCCGGCTGCCAAGGCCACGGACACCACGGTGGCGGGAACCTGCGCCGCCGGGCCCGCCATCTAAACCCGAAGGTGACTCGTGCGACATTCCGTCCCGACGCTCGCCGCGGCCGCGGCGCTGGGCCTGCTGACCGTCGGCTGCAACGGGGGCGTGGTCAACAACGTCGAGGCTGACGCCGCCGCCGACAGCCACCTCGCGCCTGGCCTCGAGGCCGGCGTGACCCGCGATGGGCCTCGAGGGGACAGCGGC
>JAUVBO010000620.1 GCA_030591195.1 Pseudomonadota bacterium | reverse complement strand
GTCTTCGCCGTCCTCGACATCAGCCCGCTGTCCAAGGGACACACGCTGGTGATCCCCAAGGAGGCCGCGGCAACCCTCGACCAGCTCTCGGACGAGTCGGCAGCGGCGATCGGCCGGATCCTGCCGCGGCTCTGCCGGGCAGTGAAGAAGGCCACCGGGGCGACGGACTACAACATCCTGCAGAACAACGGGGTCGCGGCGCACCAGGCCGTGCTGCACGTCCACTTCCACATCATCCCCAAGCACGACGGGCTCGGGCTGGGTGTCGGCTGGAAGCCCTACGACCTCGACCAGGCCGCGGGCCAGCGCATCGCGGCCGCGATCGCCTCGGCGGTCGACTGACGGCTTCGGGCTACCGCGGCGGCTTCGGGCTACCGCGGCGGTGCGAGGTGGCGCAGCAGGTACTCGGCGACCACCCGGTATCCGGCGGCGTTGGGGTGGTTCGCATCGGCCATCAGCGTGACCCTGGGCCGCGCTGCCTCGCCACGCACGACGAGCTGATGAAAGTGGCGGAACAGATCGATCACCGGCACCTGGAGCTCGCCGCCGAGGGACCGTAGCTCGCCAGCCATCTGCGCCAGCATCCGGTTGTAGGCGCGGCGCTGCCAGCTGTCCGGTCGGACGCAGGTCGTGGTCACCAGCACCACGCGCGAGACGCTCACTGCGGCCCCCGTGCCGCAGGACGCTCCAGGGTCGCCAGCGGCTCCAGGTCGCGGTGCGTCACAGGCCGCGGCGACCTTGCCCTGGCGCAGCCGGCGGACGAGGGTTGTCATGTTCGCCCGGTAGCGGGCGAGCAGGTGGCGGTTGGGGGGACCGTAGCCGCCGTCGTTGATCCCGAGCAGGACGATGACCATCGCCGGTCGCTCGGCGAGCACGTCTCGCTCCAGCCGCGCGAGGGCCTTGGGCACCGTGTCGCCGCGGGCTCCGCGGTTGACGAAGCGCAGGCGCCTGTCGGGATACCGGCGCTGAAGCTCGCCGGCGAGCAGGGCGGGGTAGATGTCGTGCCAGGTGGTGCTGTCGCCGAGCAGGACTACCGTGCCGTTCGGCGGCAGCGATGCAGCCGGGGGCGCCGGGCGTGAGGGCGGCGCGACCCGGGGGCAGCCGGCCACCGTCCAGAGCCAGGCGACGACGAAGATCCGACGAAGGCCTGCTCGCTGCCACCGATCAGCGTGCATCGGCACCTCGCTGCTCATGTTTCACCCGGGCGAGCAGCCTGCGAGCCTGCTGGTTGTGTGGGTCGAGCGCGAGGGCTCGGCCGGCCCAGCCGATGGCCTGATGGTACCGCCTGGCGTCGGCGTCGAGCAGCGCGAGCAGCACCAGGCTGTTGACGTCACGGGGGTCGCGGGCGAGCAGCCGATGGGAGAGGGCGCGGGCCTGCGCGCCTCGCCCGGCGAGGTAGTGCACCCGCGCGAGCACGTTGCTGGCGAAGTGGTCCCGGTCGACGGCGCCTTCGCGGGAGAGGACCTCGGCCGCCCGGTCGAGCTGGCCCACCTCGGCGAGCAGCTGGCCGAGGTGGACCAGGGCGCGGGCGGCGATCGCAGGCTGCGCGGCGTGGCGTCGCTCGAGCTCGTCAGCGATGGCGCCGACCACCTGGGACGAGTCGAGGTTGACCGCGGCGACGCGATCAGAGCCGCGGCGGCTCGCGCCCGGCGCCTCGCGGTGGGCGAACAGAGCCTGAGTGCCGTCGGTGTACAGCAGGCGCCAGTCAGGGTGCAGGTAGAGCGCGGCGGCCAGCCGGAGGTAGCGGTCAGGGAATGCGGTGGGCAGCATCGCGAGCTTCGGCCCCCGACGGCCGGCAAAGTCGAAGAACCGGCGCGGATCGTCGACGGCCCGCAGGTGCTCGGCGAACCGGGTGGCGCTGCGCAGCACCAGGCGACCGTCGATGGTCGGCCGGTGGCGTCCGGGTAGCGCCCAGGCGAGGTAGCCGCCGTAGCGCACCGAGTTGAACAGGTCACCGGCCAGCCCGAGGCGTGCCAGCGTGGCCGTGGCCTGCTGCGGGATCCTGAACGGCGCCGGCTGGCCGAGATCCCCGCTGTCACTCGTCGCCAGCAACCGATGCGCAGGCAGGGCGGCGAGCAGCACGCCGGCAGCTACGGTGGCGCACCGCAGGCCCCGGTGTCCTCGGGAGGGGTGCCGGGAGGGGGGCCGGGCGCGGTGCCACTGCAGCAGGTTGGCCGCGGCGACCGCGCCGGCGAGCCAGCAGAAGAGCAGCACGTTGCGGTAGGCGATCAGGGCCAGGGAGAACATCGCACCGAGGAGCACCAGGCGCGCCAGCGGCGGGCGGCGGTGGGTCAGCAGGAACGAGCCGAAGGCCGCGGCCGCGACCCACTTGAAGTACCCCACCCGGCCGTGGTGCAGCCGCTCGAGCAACCAGGGCGGCATGTTCTCCGAGACGTTGAGAGAGAAGAGCTCGCTGCCCACCGGGTCGATCCGGCCGAAGAGGCGCAGGGGGAGCGCGAGGTTCGCCCAGCCGTGGGGGCTGACCAGCGACGCGGCGAGCAGGACCGGCACCGCCAGGGCAAGCCAGGCTAGCTGCCGCGGGCGGAGGGGCGAGCCAAAGCCGTCGAAGCCACCTCGACCGAGGAGCAGGGCCAGCGTGTCGCCCGCGAGGTAGCAGCCGACGATCGCCGGGCCAAGCAGGAACAGCCCCTGGGTGTTGGCCCACAGCAGCTGGACCGGCAGCAGCCAGAGCAGGGCGCGTGGGCGACGGGAGACTCGGTAGCGCTCGAGGATCAACAGCACGGCGCTGATGCAGAGCAGGCTGATGACGATCGGCCGGGCGAGGACCAGGTAGCGCGCGAGGTAGATCGGCAGGGCGATCAGCGCCGCGGCGACCAGCACCTCTCCGGTCCGCGTGTCGGATGCGGCCACACCGTCCGGGCCGCTGCCGCGGGTGGCGTTGGCGACGAAGAACGTTCGTAGCAACAGCAGCGCCGCGGCGGTGGTCAGCGCGCACTTGAGCAGCACCAGGGCGAGCACCCCGCCGAGCCGATGGTTCGAGAAGACGAGCAGCTGGAAGATCCAGTGGACGTCGGTCCAGCGCTGACCGGCGACGTCGGCCGAGAGGGTGTCGACTGTCAGCGGCGCGGCGTGCTCGACCATCCAGCGGCCGGCCGCCAGGTGCCACCAGATGTCGGTGTTGGTCAGCGGGAACAGCACCCCGGCGAAGACCGCCACGGCCAGGCCCAGCTGAGCCAGCGTCGAGACGAGCGTGTCGCGCCGGTCGGCGTGCAACGACGATCTCGGATCAGCGGCGGCGCGCCCGGCGATCGACCAGGAGCGTGCCGAGGAGCAGCAGGCCCAGCAGCAGCAGCGACCCGGAGCCGCCCCAGTCGTCGATCAAGCCGTCGTCGACGGAGCAGACGAATCCGCCGCGGTCCGCGAGGGGCTCGATCGGCCGGCGTTCCCTGACGCGGATCACGACGGTCTGCTCCACCGGGCCCTGGTGGCCCTCGGCCGCGAGCCGGTAGCTGACCTTGCCGTCGGGGCTGAGCTCGGGGGTGATCTCCATCGTGCCCCGCGGGGCCACCGGCTCGCCGTCGATCCTCAGCGTCGTCGGGTTGCGGACCTTCCAGGTCAACGTCGCGCTGTCGCCCTCGGTCACCTTCTCGGGGGTCACGACGAGCTTCTCGATCAGCACCGGCTGGGGGCTGTCGTGGACCACGACCACGATCTTGCTGCTGGTGCGGTCACCCGAGAGGCTGCTCCTTGCCACCAGCTCATAGGTCGTGGTG
>JAUVBO010000538.1 GCA_030591195.1 Pseudomonadota bacterium | reverse complement strand
GGCACGCCAGCCGTGGCGCCGAGGCCAAAGATATCTGCGCGCCACGCTTACCGTCGCGCAGAGGCGGAACATTCCGGAACTTCGAGCTGAGCGCCACGCTTACCGTCGCGCAGAGGCGGAACATTTCGGAACTTCGAGCTGGGCGCCACGCTTACCGTCGCGCAGGGGCCGAACATTTCGGAACTCCGGGCTGAGCGCCACGCTGGCCGTGGCGCAGCGGAAGAACCTGCCAGCGACCAAATCAACTGACCCAAGCCACTTTGCCGAGGTCACAGCGACGCGATCAGGTGCTGTGACACCAGCAGCGCTGGGGCTCCTTGCCGCAGGCGTTGCAGCGCCGCCCTGTCATTACGGCCACCCGGGCGCTCTCGCGAGGCTGGGCGGTCCCTCGAGCCAGCGGTTGGCCGCTCCGTGCTCGCTTGCGTGCGCCCTTCGACTGCAGCTGCATCGTCATTGCCCCCCGAGGTCATTTGATCGGAGGCAACGGCTGCGGGCAACAAAATGCCCGTTTTTACGGGATGATGTAGGTCTGCGTGCGATCCGTGCCCACCCCTAATCCCGGGGCTTGACCCTTCGCGTCTCAGATCTCGCGCAGCAGGCGCACCCGTGGGTTGTGCCGCAGCACCACGCTGTCGAGCAGCAGGGCGAGCACCAAGCCCGCGGCGAAGCCGCCGAGGTGGGCACCCCAGGCGATTCCCTTGTTGCCGGCGAGGTAGCCGAGCAGGTTGAGCGCAAACCAGATCAGCACCCACCACGGGGCTGGGAGGCGGAACTGAAACACGATCAGCATCCAGGTCAGCCGCGCCTTACGGTAGAACACCGCGTAGGCGGCCATCACGCCCGAGATCGCCCCGCTGGCGCCGACCACCGGCGTGGGGTCGCCGGGGAACATCAGGGTCTGGGCCACGCCGCCGGCCGTGCCGGCGATCAGGTAGAACAGCAAGTAGCCCCCGCGACCGAGGGCATCTTCGACGTTGTCGCCGAGCTTGTAGAGGAAGTACATGTTGAGCGCGATGTGCAGCAGGCCCCCGTGGAGGAACTGGTGGGTCAGCAGCGAGAGGAACCACTGGCCGGTGCCGACCCGGTCGGCGTAGAGCGCGAAGCTCTGGACCAGGGCCAGCGGCGAGGTCACGGCGAACAGCAGCGCCATCACGAGGGCGTTGGTGAGCAGCAGCGCGACCGAGACCAGCGGGAAGCGCAGCGGTGGCAGGTTGAGCTCCACCGGCAGCTGGAGCAGGAACTGAAACAGCCAGCCACGCCAGCCCGGGTTGGCCTCGACGATCTCCCGGGCGCGGCTCTGCTGGACCCGCTCGAGCTCGCCCTGGTCGAGCCAGACCCCGCCGCAGACCTGGCAGAGGTCGACATCGAACGCCTGGCGCTCGGTCTCGACGAACAGGTAGGTGCCCAGCGGCTCGCTGCAGGCAGGGCAGGCGAGGCCGCCGTCGGGTCGCTGCTGGCCAAACGGCGCGCCTTCGGGCAATGAGCCGACAGACTCCTTCACCACCTGGGCTAGCTCGCCCTGGTCAAACCACAGCCCGCCGCAGCGGGAGCAGGCGTCGACCTCGACCGAGCCGACGCGGACCGGGCTCATCAGCGAGACACGGCAGCGAGGACAGTGTGGGCCTTGGGTGCGGAATGGTCCGAACGGCACCCATCGATGCTACACCAGATGGTCGCGAAGTGGGTGGCCGTGGGTTACTCGACGCGGTAGCGGAAGCTGCGCCAGTCGACGCCCCCGCGGCCGTCGCGCACGACGACCCAGACGGTGCCCTCGCCGGGCTCCTTCGGGGTGGTCCACTCCGAGGTGACGTCGACGACCTTCTTGTTGACGACGAAGGGCGACGGCCTGCCGCCGGTCTTGCCGTGGGAGAGCTCACCTTCGGTGACGAAGAACGAGTAGGAGAGATGCTCCTCGAGGTCCTTGCTGTCGCCGCTGAAGGTGAGCACGACGTAGTCCTCCTTCGAGCCAACGCCCGGCTCGGGCAACACGACGATCTTCTCCTCGCGGCCGACGACCCACGGATCGGGAATCTCGGGGTCGGCGATCTCGGTGCCGTGGATCGTCACCCCAGCCAGGCGGGGGTTTCGATTCGGAGCCTTGTTCGGCGGATCGGTGATCCCGTAGACGAGGCGTTTCTGGCCCACTACCTCCTCGGCGCCGCGGACCCGTAGCTCGAGGGGGATCGGCAGGCCGCCGAACCCCTTGAACAGGTCGGCGCCGATGGCGGCGAGCGCCAGCTCGTTGTCGAGGACGAAGTCGAAGCCGATCTCGTCGAGCCGGGTGCGAGCCCACTCGCCCTCGCCCTCGGGCGGGTAGACCCGCTTGCTGACCTTCGCGTCGTCGCAGAGGTTCTCCTCCGGGGTGCAGGCGACGATCTGCCATTCGACCAGCGTGTCGTCGTCGCGGGGGTCGACCACCAGCGCATCGACGCGGACCGAAGGGAGGGTCAACGTCGCCAGCTCGAACAGCGCCGTGGGCGGCAGGAGCACCTCGGGTGGATCGGCGCGAATGCCGAGGACCCGCAGGTCCCTGACCTGCCAGACGTCGTCGAAGTCGGGGGTACAGGCCGTCACCAGGACCGTCGTCGCGAGGGCGACGGTCATGCAGACGGTCGAGACGATCGGTCGCGGGGACTTGCTTGCCACGCGCATCAGAAGCTCCCCTTGATGCCGAAGGTCGGCAGCAGCGGCAGGCCGCGCAGCGGTCCCGACTCGCGGAACCGGTAGTCGTAGAGCGTCGCCTCCGGGTTCTTGGCGTTGTAGACGTTCTGTACGTCGAGGTAGACCGCCAGCCGCCAGAGCTTGAAGATCCAGGTCTTCTCGATCCGCAGGTCGAGCTGGTGAAACAGCGGCCCGTTGACCGAGCGCTCGGCACCGAAGACCTGGCGGTAGAAGTCGCCATCGCTGTCGAAGACCCCGCCAAGCACCGGCGTCTCGGGGCGGCCGGAGACGAGGCGGAAGCGGGTCCCAAACTCCCAGCCGTTGCCCCAGCGAAAGCTGCCGACCAGGGTCAGGATGTGGGTCTGGTCGAAGATGAAGCGCACCAGCTCACCGCCGGCCTCGCGGCGCTGCACCGAGCGCGAGAGGGTGTAGGCCAGCCAGCCGTAGAAGTGGCGCGTGACCTCGTGCTTGAGCATCACCTCGAGGCCGAGCGAGTAGCCCCCGCCGTCGTTGGTGTAGTAGAGCCGCTCGGGTGCGCCGTCGACGAAGCGCACCTCGTCGGTGCGCACGCCGAGGTTGTAGCGCTGGATCGCGAACAGCTGGGCATCGAGCTTGAGCGCCTTGAGCAGCTGCTGCTCGACGCCCACCGAGTAGTGCACCGCGTGCTCGAGCCGCAGGTCCTCGTTGCCCAGGACGTCGTTGGCCTGGTTCGGCCCCGGGGCCTGGGAGAACATCCCCACCGCGCCCTTGAGGGTCGTCTCGGGCAACATGGCGTAGCGCATGGTCAGCCGCGGGTCGACCACGGGGCGGGCATGGTCGAGGTAGAAGATCATCCCGAAGCGCACGCCGGGGATCAGCTGCAGCTTCGGCGTCAGGTTGAGCAGCCCATCGACATAGACGCCGACGCCGCCGAGCCACTGGTCGATGTCGACGGTCTCGGTCTCGGCCGACAGCTGGTTGGCACCGCCACCGCCACCACCGAAGGGGCTCTGCGGCGTGACCGGGTTGCGGTAGTCGGGGGGCAGCGGGATCTGGGCCTCGAAGCTGCTGTTGCGGGCCTCGGCGTCGACGCCGAAGCGCAGCGTGGCCCGGCGCGAGAGCTTGAGCTCGAAGTCCTGGCGCAGCCCGAGGGTGTAGGTCGAGATGTCCACCGCCGCATCACCGGCGCCGAAGTTGATCAGGTCGTAGCCGAAGACCGGCTGCAGCCGAGAGCGTAGCCTCGGGGTCAGCTGGGCCTGCCACTGGCCGAGTACCCGGTGGAAGACCGTCTTGGCGTTGAAGGCGAGCTCGAAGTCGCTGTCCTGCTCGTTGCTGGCGATCTCGAGATCGTCGTCCGAGCCGAAGGCGAGGAAGAACAGCCGATCCTCGCCACCGAGCTTGACGTCCACCCGCAGCTG
>JAUVBO010000382.1 GCA_030591195.1 Pseudomonadota bacterium | reverse complement strand
GATCGTGGCACCGAGCTGCACGCGTGTCTGCTCGACCAGCCGGTCTGCCGGCTAATTGGCCGCTGGCGCCAGAGCCAGCTGTCGCCGACTAGCTTCCCGGTTAGCGGCAACCCGTGGGCCGCGGTGGCGCCCGATGCTTGCTTCGTCGTCTACGACACGGACCTCGAGACGCCGGGCACGGTCCTCGTCCCGCTGGCCCCGGTCGATCGGTAGCGGCGTGGCGAGGGCCACCGCCAGGGCCAAGACCGCCGTGCTAGATTGCGTTGATGAGACGAGCGCACTCCTCGAGATCTCAGCCGCGGGTGGTCCGGGTCGTGGCGACGTCCTGGGCGCTCTGCTGCCTGGTCGGCGGTCAGGCGTTGGCCGCCAAGCCACGGCCGGCCACCGACCCGCTGGTGATCGCCGCTCGCGACGGCAAGCTGAGCCGGGTCCGTCGGCTGTTGAAGAACAAGGCCGACGTCGAGCGCGGGTGGTCCGGCTACCGCCTGCTGCACCTCGCGGCGTCCGGCGGCCACCTCAAGGTGGTCCGGCTGCTGCTCGATCGGGGCGCGGGGATCGAGGTGGCGATCTCGGGCCGCGACTACAAGACCGCGCTGCACCTCGCTGCCCAGGGCGGCCACGCTCCGGTGGTGCGGTTGTTGATCAGGCGCGGAGCTGACCTCAAGGCCCCCGCGGTGGAGGGAGGCCTGGCCCACTCGGCGGCGATCGGCGGGCTGGTCTGGCTGCTCGAGCGCTGCAAGAAGGAGGGCATCTCGCTGGTCGCCCGTGGGCCCCGCGGCGAGACGCCCTTCGAGCTCGCCGCGCGCTTCGGCCGCCCGGCGGTGATCCGGTACCTGGCTGGTCAGGGTGTGTCCTTCGACCAGCCGAACAAGAACGGCTACACGCCGCTGCACGCTGCGGCCTCGGCCGGCTACCTGCCGACGGTCAAGGCCCTGGTCACCCTCGGAGCGAACGTCAACGCGCCGTTGCCCGATGCGGGTTGGACCGCGCTGCAGTCGGCGATCTACTACAAGCGGGCCAAGGTGGCGCTGTTTCTGATCGGCCGCAAGGGGGTCAAGCTCGACGCGATGATCGTTGGCCACGGCGACTACCACGGCTGGCGCGCGCTGCACCTGGCGATCCACAGCGAGCTGATGCCGGTGGCCCGGGCGCTGATCCGCGCCGGGGCGAGCGTGCGAGCGCGGGTGCAAAAACCCGGTCCCCAGTCGCCCCCTCGGGTCAGGACCAAGCGTCACACCGACGGCTACTGGGGCTGGACCCCACTGCACTTCGCCGCCAGCTGGGAGCACCTGGGACTCGTCCGGCTGCTGCGCCGCAAGGGCGCCGCTGCCCGCGTCAAGGATCACCAGGGCCGAACGGCGATCGACGTCGCCACCGGCAGGGCACGCCGGCTGCTGCGCTGAGCATCGACGTCACAGCCCTAGAAGCTGATCGTGCAGCTGGTGTGATAGATCCGCGGGAGGTCGACACGGTCGCGGTCCGACGAGAAGAACAGCTCGCGCCGGTCGGTGGCCGCCGCCTCGGACAGCGCGAAGCTCAGGTCGGGCGAGCCCTCATCGGCGCCGAGCTGGTTGATCGCGGCGCTCTCGATCGGCCGGGGCTGGCCAAAGGGCAGGCTCTCGTCGCGGCGGGTGGCGTACCAGATGTCGTCCTCGTCGTCGCGGCCCACGGCGCCGACGGCGAAGACGACCAGCAGGCCGTCGCGGCTGATCGCCGGGTCGTCCTCCCGTCTGTCGGACAGCTCGAGCTCGGGCAGGGCGCGCGCGCTCCAGGCATCGGCCGCAGGGGCCTTCTCGGCGAGGAAGATCTGGCCCGAGAGCGAGTCGGGTCCGGCGTTGAAGAGGAACCGCTTGGCGTCGAAGAACAGGTCGGCACCGTCCAGGTCGGTGCCCGGGGGAGCGTCGAAGGACAGCGCCTGATCCGGGCCGCAGGGCCCGGCCCAGCTGCAGCTCAGCAGCCGACGGGTCTCACCTCCGGTCTCGGCCCCGAGGAACCGCACGCCGTCGGGGAAGAAGGAGAGGTCGGCGACGGTCTGCTGCCCCGACACCTCCTCCCAGTCGCCGAAGGCCGCGTCGAGCGAGGGGCGCTTGATCACCGAGATGCTCCAGTTGTATACGCCGTCCGCGGTGTCGAGGCTGCGCGCGGCGACCTTCAGCCCGTCGGGAAAGACCGCCGGCTCGAAGAAGGCCTCCGGCATCAGGCGGCCCACCAGCTCGACCGGGTCATTGCAGGTCAGGCTCGGTGGCGGCAGCGGTGGTGCGGTGTCGAATGACGCGTCTGCCCCGTCCGCCGTGGCGTCCTCGTCGATCACCGGCGCGCTGTCGCCTCGCCCGGCGTCCCCGCTCGAGTAGCCGAGCAGCTGGTGGCAGCCGCCGAGCGCGATCAACAGCGCCGCGGCGCCGACCGGGCGATGGCCCCGCGGCCTGTGCCGCATCGCGACCTGGAGCCCCAGGCGACACTGGAGCGTCTTGCGGCGCGGGGGTCGCCGTGAGCTGTCGCGGAGGTCAAGCATCGTCCAGATCGTACGCGATCTCGACGATGGTGAAGGACCTCGGCGAGCGCTCGGGGCGCTTGACCTTGACCTCAGCGCCCTCGGCCTTGCCGAGCAGCGCGCGGGCCATCGGCGAGTCGACGCTGATCCGGTCGAGCTTGGTGTCGTACTCGTCCGGTCCGACGATCTGCAGCCGCAGCTCCTCGCCCTCCTCGTCCTCGACGGTGACGTGGGCGCCGAAGTAGACCTTGCCCTGCTGGGCGGCAGCGGGGCGGACCACCTGCAGCTCGTCGATTCGCTTGCTCAGCCAGCGTAGCCGGCCGTCGATCTGGCGCAGGCGCTTCTTGCCGTAGATGTACTCGGCGTTCTCCGAGCGGTCACCGAGGGCCGCCGCGTCGGACACCTCCTGGGTCACCTTCGGCCGCTCGACCCGCCAAAGCTGCTGGAGCTCGTCCTCGAGCATCCGGTAGCCCCGGAGCGTGATGTAGCTGGTGGTGCTGCCCGAGGCGGCCCGGGTCGGTCCCCGGGGCTTGGTCGGGTGGATCGAGCGGCGTGACATCGTCACGCATCATACTACGTCTTCTCGAGATGCTTGACCTTGCCCTCGACCACCGAGAGGCTCTCGTCGACGGTGAGCTGGGCCTGGCGCGTGGTGTGGCTACCGTCAGCGGGGTGTACGAGACGCTGCAAGCCGCCTTCCCGTCGCGGTGCCAGGACAGCGCAAACTGACGAGCGCGAAGCTCCACCAGGGTTCGATTATGCAACGGGATTTTGAAAATCGGATGGTGGCTAGCTCGCTGGCAGCCACCACAGTCGTGGGATCTCGAGGCTCTACCGGCCAATCGGCGGTGGTACGGCGGTTGCTCTCCCTGGGGGCGCTCTACTCAGGAGAGGCTCAATGGACGCGGTTTACCGGATGCGCGGATGTCGATCTCTGTCCAGCTGGCTGGTGGTGCCAGCCGTGGTGGCTAGTGGCTGGTTGGTGGCGGCGCCGAGCCAGGCCCAGACGGCGCAGTTTCGCGTCACCGAGGTCCAGCGGATCAGTGACCAGCAGGCCAAGGTGACGCTCCACTGGACGTACAGCAAGGGTAACGGCAGCTACAACAGCTACACCGGCGACGGGGTCAAATTCAGAATTTTCGACAAGCTTCCCGGCCGCTGGCACGGCGAAAAGGACGGGATCGCCGTCAAGGACACGGTGGACATGAAGGGTGGCACCGGCGTTGCCACGCTGACCGTGCCGCTGCCAAAGAACGCCAAGCCTGGGAGCACGGTGGTTCTGACGGGTCAGTGGAAGAGCGGTCACCGCTGGGGCACCGACTCGACCCGGTCCGGCGGGCAGTTCACCCTGCCCAAGGAGATCATCCCGCAGCAGCTTCAGGTCAACAAGGCCACCGCCGCCGAGCTGACGCAGCTCTCTGGCATCGGGCCCTCGCTGGCCAACCGGATCATCACCTTCCGCGACCAGCAGAAGGGCCAGCGGATCCGCTCGGTTGACAGCCTGACCCAGGTCAAGGGCATCAGCGCGGCGAAGCTGGTCAAGCTCAGCCCCTTCCTCACGACCAAGGCGCCGCCGAAGCCGAAGAAGCCACTGTCGGTCAACATCAACACCGCCACGGAGGCCCAGTTTCTGGCCCTGCCGGGCGTCGGCGCGTCGCGAGCCAAGGCGATCATCGTCCACCGCGACAAGATGAAGCAGAGCCCCTACAAGTACAGCCGCAAGTTCAACCAGCCGCGCGACCTCGGCCAGGTGGCAGGCA
The DNA here is from genome assembly GCA_030591195.1 of Pseudomonadota bacterium. Next base: position 609 of record JAUVBO010000382.1, on the reverse strand, counting down.
TCTCCTACGGCCTGGCCCAGAAGCTCACGCCGATGCTCAAGACCGCCGGCCGCACCACCGGCGTGCCACGGGTCAAGAAGAACTCCGGCCTCCGCGCCTATCGGGGCCGCTGGCTGCGGACCTCGCGCGGATCGACCTCCCGCTTCCAGCCCCGCCGCACCCTCCGCCCACGCTCGCGCTTCTGAACCACCCCCCTTCCCTACCCGCGTCGATATCGCCCAAGGGCGGTGCGGATCGCGGTTGCTACGGCGACCGGGTTGCGGAAAGATCCCCGGAAGGCGAACCCCCGCGCTTTCGGGGGGCTCTGACGGAGAGATGCCCCGGACGCTGATGAAAGAAAGACAGACAGACAGCCGAGCCCGTACCTGGTGCATCCGCGCCGTCGCGATCTGGGTCGGGGTGCTGACGCTCGGCCTCGACGCCACGGCGGCGCGGGCCGACGACGAGGACGCTTACACCCGCGTCACCAAGCAGGCGGCGGTCCTGGAGCGAGCGGGCGAGCATGCCGGGGCGGCGGCGCGGCTCGAGACGATCGCCTCGCGCTACCCGCAGGACTACGCGCTCCAGCTGCAGCTGGGCTGGCTGCACTTTCGGGCCGGCCACCACCAG
>JAUVBO010000281.1 GCA_030591195.1 Pseudomonadota bacterium | reverse complement strand
GACTCACGAACACTTCGACGGAGGAGCACAGAGACCATGACCACCACCTACCACGCCAGCCACCTCGGCAACCAGATCCGGCAGCAGGCCCTGCTCGCTGCCCGGCTCGACCTCACCGCAGCCGCCACCGGGGCCCACCGCTCCAAGGGGCTCGAGGGCAGCCTGCGCTGGCTGATCGACAGCAGCCTTGCACTCGACCAAGACCAACGCGTCTCGCTCGAGTCCTTCATCCGCGACCTCGCCGCGGCCAGCGGCATCTCGGCGGGCCTCGATCTCGCGTTCGTCGTCTTCGGCGAGCAGATCCGGCAGCACAACGACGCGATCAAGACCAAGATCCAGCAGGTGCGCAACACCTCGGCCGCGCGCAAGGTGCTCTCCGAGCGGATCACCCAGCTGCGCCAGCTCCAGAGCCGGGTCAAGTCGATGAACAACGACGACGGCGACCGCCCTGAGGCCCACCGCTACTCGGCCGGCGAGATCGCCAACGAGAGCCTCAGCGCGGCCAAGATCAACGAGGGGCTGGTGATCAAGCGCTACGAGATCGATCCACGCACCGGGGCGATCACCTCCGTCGACACCGGCACCCGGATCGGTCACCACCAGGACGGCAAGGTCTCCGCAGACATGATCGCCGAGCGGATCAAGGAGCTCGAGGTCATGGCCCAGGAGCTCGACTCGAACCGTGAGATCAGCCTGATCGAGCTCAACTCGCTGATCAGCAAGAAGGCCAACCTCGTCGAGCTGCTGAGCAACGTCGAGAAGAAGAAGCACGAGAGCCGACGGTCGGTGATCGGCAACCTGCGCTGAGCCAAAGAGGGATCAAGATGCCAAGCCCCAGACGGACCGATCGAACCCAGCGCTGCCGGCGCCTCGGCCGAGCGGCCGCCCACGCGCTGACCGTCGGAGAGCTGACCCTCGGTCAGCTCGTCGGCCTGACCACAGCCGAGCGCGCCGCGCTCGGCCGGGCTGCCGAGGCCCACCAGCGCGCTGGCCGCCTGCAGCAGGCGATCTCGCTCCACGGCCTGATCGCCGCCCACGAGCCCCTGTGCGTCGAGAGCTGGCGTCCGCTGCCAGCGCTGCTCCTGCGGCTGGGCGAGCCGGTGGCCGCCGATGGCGTGCGAGCCGTGATCGACGCGCTGCAGACCGAGGAGGTGGCGCGATGAGCACCGCGATCGGAGCCCTGTCCCGCAGCGGGATCTCGCCTTGGCCCGCAGCGCCACTCGGTCTCCCGCCGCGCGCCAGTCAGGCCTCGCGCGCAGCGCTGACCGAGACCCTCTCGCAGGTCACTACCGCTACCATGGCGCTCAGCGGCCTGAGCCAGGCGAGTCGGTCGCTCGACACGGCGTTAGCGAGCGCCGTCGGCAAGCTCCAGCAGACCGCCAGCGCGCTGGCCGCGGGCGTTGACCTCAGCGACGCCCTCGGCCAGGTGCTGCTGCAGCAGGCCGAGCAGACCCGCGACCGCGGCCAGGTGGCGCGACGACAGGTGGAGCGCAGGCTCGACCAGGCCCGGCACCAGACGATGCAGCAGCTGAAGCAGATCCAGCGACGGATCGACCAGGAGGGCAAGTCGAGCTTCTGGGACATGATCGGCAAGGTATTCCAGGCAATCGGGACCGCCTGTGGCGCGGTGGTTGGCCTCGCAACCGGCAACCCGCTGCTGATCGCCGGCTCGGCCCTCGCTGTCGGCTCGCTGGTGACCTCCCTCGGCGGCGGACAGGCCTGCCCCTGGGTGAGCCTCGGCCTCGGTCTCGGCGGCGCGGCGTTCTGCGTCGGAGGCGCCTTCGCCGGCTCGGGTTGGATCGCCGGCCTCGCCCGGTCGAGCCTCGAGGCGGGCGCCGCCGGGGCCGGGGCCATCACCGGCGGGGCGAGCGCCGGAGCGGGCATCGCCGCGGGAGTCCTTCGCGGTCGCGCCCAACGGGCCGAGGCCAGCGCGCTCGCGGCGGGTGCGGCCGCCGAGCGCCTGCGAGGCGACGCGGCCGACGAGCGCGAGCTGCTGCGAACGCTGGTCGCCGTCGAGCAGCGGGGTGTCGAGCTGGTGATCGGCGGCCTGCGCGCCGACGACCGCGCCGCGCTGGCGGCGCTGCTGGGAGGTTAGCCAATGACGACCATCGAAAAGAGTGACCGCTGGCTGCCGCCGGTGCTGACATCGCCCGTCGCCGGTGACGCCGAGGCCGCGGTAGTGGCCGAGGCCATCGACTGCGCCCGGCAGCAGCGCAAGCTCGCCGCCGCGCAGCGACGGGGCGCTCGTCAGGAACGCGTCGACCGGATGCAGGCGGCGGTCAACAAGCTCCGCTCGGCCGCTGCCTGGACCATCGGTGGCGCGATCACCAGCGGCGCCGCCGGGCTCGCCGCCGCCGGGCTCGGGCTCTGCCGAGCCAGCAAGATCGGAGCGCAGGCTGGCGCTGTCAAGAAGGTCGCGCTGAGAGCGAGCGCCGCCGCCGGCAGACTCGACGCGGCCGCCCAGACGGCACGGACCCTGAGCCGCATCGACCCGGGCCGGCTGGCCGGAGGTTTCCTCGAGGCCGACCGCCGCGAGCTCGAGCTCGGCGCCGAGATCGCTGCCAAGCAGGGCGACGACGCCCAGCAGCGCACCACCGACGCCGACCGGTCGGAGTCAACCCTCACCGGTCAGCTCGAGAAGCTGCACCAGGCCCGCCAGCGAGCCGAGCGGGCGGCGCTCGGGGGATGAGGCAGCTAGCCGGTCGCTCCGCCAGCGAGGGCGAGCAGCCGGTCGGCGAGGGTCACGATCGGACGCGGTGACCAGACCGGCACGCCGACCTCGCCGAGGGCCTCGCCGTCATCGCTGACCACCGCCGCGATCAACCCCGGCCGCTCCCGGGCGATCGGCTCGGTGCCCACCGCGGCGCGCCAGATCTCGACCTTGGGGCCGGGCCCCTCGAGGTGCCCCTCTACCAGCACCAGCGCACAGTCCCGGTACTGCTCGGCCAACCATTGGGAGAGCAGATCGTCCTCGGCGCGACGGCGTCGATAGACCACGATCAGCTCCGTGGTGACGATCGCCACCGGCTCTGCGCCGGCCTGGCGGTGGCGAAACGAGTCCTTGCCCGGCGTGTCGAGCTCGTGGCGGTGGCCACTGTGCTTGATCGTGCCGACCGCGACGCCCCGGCCGGTGAGCTCGGCGACCAGCTGCTCGATCAGCGTCGTCTTGCCGTGACCCTGCCGGCCCACCAGGTGGACCAGGGGCAAGGTCATCGGGCACAGTCCTGAGGCACTCCGCTGGCGACCTCGATCGCGTGGGGCAGCGCCGGCAACAGCACCTCGAGCTGCTCGCGCACGGCCTTCGGGCTGCCCGAGAGGTTGACGATGATCGTCGAGCCGCGCTGACCGCAGACCGCTCGCGAGAGCATCGCGCGGGGCGTCTTGGCCATCCCGGCAGCCCGCATCGCCTCGGCCATGCCCGGGATCTCGCGGTCGATCACCGCCAGCGTCGCCTCTGGCGTCACGTCCCGCGGCGAGAGACCGGTGCCGCCGGTGGTGACGACCAGATCGCAGACCGCCTCGTCGCAGAGCCGCGTCAGCTCGCGCTCGATCGACTTCCGGTCGTCGGCGAGCAGCCGGCGGCCGACCTGCAGGCCCGTCGGCAGCCCGGTCTCCAGCAGCTCGCAGACCGCGTCGCCAGCGGCGTCGGCCTTCTGCTTCGAGACAGCGCGGGCCCGCGAGTCGCTGAGGGTGACCACCGCGTAGCGTGGTCGGTCGAGCGCGGCGTCGGTGGTGACCGGCATCCCGGCCGCGAGTTCGCCGCTGCGCAGCACCCGGGCGAAGAGGCCGTGGCGGGGCATGATGCAGTCGCCGGTCCGGTGATAGATCGCGCAGCGATCGTGGCAGACCTTGCCCCGCTGGGTCAGCTGCAGCACGACGCCATCAGCACCGTCGCCGACCCGCAGCCGCCGGCCCACCGCCAGCTGGTCGAGGTCGATGCCGCGGGTGACGAGGTTCTCGCCGAAGGCGCCGACCTCGAGATCGTCGAGGCCCTTCTGCCGCATGACCTCGATCTGCTCGTCAGCCAGCAGGCTCACCTGCCGGTGCCAGCTGCCGGCGTGGGCGTCGCCCTCAATGCCGTGGCCGCGCACGGCGAGGACCGGATCATCGACGCGCTGCTTCGTCGTGCCCTTGCCGGCTGACGTACAGACCGCCACCAGCTCCCCCGAAAAGCCCGTCGGAAACGAAGATTGTGGACTCATCCCTCAGAGCCTCCCTCGACCTCATCACGCGAGTAGTGGCCGCTCTTGCCGCCGAGCTTCTCCTCGAGCTGGACCCGCTCGATGACCATCGAGCGGTCCACCGCCTTGCACATGTCATAGACCGTCAGCGCCGCCACCGAGGCCGCCGTCAGCGCCTCCATCTCGACGCCGGTGGGGCCGTGGGTCTTGGCCCGGGCGCGGATCCGCACCTCGTCCCCGCCGACCTCGAGGTCGACGGTGACGGCGTCGAGCGCGATCGGGTGGCAGAGCGGAATCAGCGACGCGGTGCGCTTGGCGGCCATGATCCCGGCCACCCGGGCCACCGCCAGCACATCGCCCTTGGCGATCGTCCGGCCCTCGGCGTCCCGCCCAGCGATGCGCGCGGCCACGTCGGGCCGCGTCCGCACCAGCGCCGAGGCTACCGCGATCCGCTCGGTGGGCGGCTTGTCGCCGACGTCGACCATCCGCGCCGCGCCCTGCTCGTCGACGTGGGTCAGCGGGCCCCCAGGCCCTCGGCGGTGCTCGCCGCTCACGCCGGCACCGCCAGACCACAGATCCACTCGAAGCGCATCTCCGCCGCCGCCGCGAGCTGTTGCTTGCCAGGCTCGAGCCGGAGGTAGGCGTTGGCCCGCGCGCCGGCAAAGAGGTCCGCCGAGCCGTTGCCCCGCAGCGGCGTGATCTGCGCGGTACCCTCGGCATCGACCTCGACCCTGGCCTGGATGAAGAGCGTCCGCGCACCACCAGCGGCGAGCGGCACGGCCAAGCGACCGCGGAGCGGCTCGGGCACCGCGGGCCGCAGTCCCTGCAACCGCCGCAGGGCCGGCGCGACGTAGCGGTGGAAGCAGAAGTGGCTGCTCACCGGGTTGCCCGGCAGGCCAAAGATCAGCTGGGCGCACCGCAGCGCGGCTGATCCTACCGACCGCGTGGCGAAGAGCAGCGGCTTGCCAGGCTTCTGGGTCGCCTTGTGAAACGCCGCCTCGGCGCCCACCGCCGCCAGCGCGCCGGGCACCAGATCGTAGCGCCCCGCCGAGACGCCGCCCGTCAGCACGACGACCTCGAAGGAATCCACCTGCGCCAGCGCCTCGGCCAAGCCCCCGGGGGTGTCCGCGGCGCGCAGGGTCCGGACCCGCTCGAGGCCCATCGAGCTGGCCAGCGCCGCGAGCATCGGGCCGTTGGAGTCCCGGATCTGCTCGGTGGCCGGCTGGCCCTCGGCGGCCACCAGCTCGTCGCCGGTGGCGACCACCACCAGGCCCGGAAGCGGCCACACCTTCACCTCTGCCCGACCCACCGAGG
>JAUVBO010000604.1 GCA_030591195.1 Pseudomonadota bacterium | reverse complement strand
GCTGGCTCGGCGATCACCTCGCGCATCAGCGGCGCCAGGGGGTCCCCGCTGGCGTCGCCGGAGACCTCGAGGCCGGCCCGGTCCTCCGGCAGGCAGAGCGCCCAGGGCGGCGCCCCGGCAGCGGCGCAGGGGCCCCGCTCCGGATCGAGCAACGCCTCGAGCTCGCGACCGACCCGGGCCCCCGGGAGCAGCATCGGACCGACGCGGCAGCGGCGGACATCCTCGACCTCGATGCCGTCGACAGCCGACAGCAGCACGAAGCAGAGCTCGGCCTCGTCGGAGGCGAAGCGGCTGACGATCCGGCGAAAGGACTCGGTGGCCTCGGCCAGATCGCGCTGCACCTCGACGTGGCGCCGCTGCCAGAACCGGTCCCGCTGACCGAGCAGGATCGTGTAGCGGACGAACTGTTCGCCCGAGATGTCGAATCGATCGAAGACCACCCGGAACAGCGCCCGGCCCTCCTCGGGATACTGCTGCCGGAGCTCGACGGTCATCCGGTTGAGCGGCATCACCTCGCTGTCGGCCAGCGCCCCGTAGTAGTCGATACGGCGCGCCAGGCGGCCGCCGGGCGGTGGCCGTCGCTGGCGGTCGGGCAGCTCGGCGAGGAACGCCGGTGCCAGGTCGCGGTCGATCTTGACCCGCAGCACCTCGCGGACGCTCGGCAACCCGCTGCGTCGCGACAGGTGCAGCTCCTCGTAGAGCCCCCGCGACCCGGCCGGGCCGAGGAACGTCAGGTGAGTCCGCAGCGCCCGCGAGGGGGGGTAGAAGGCGTTGAGCCGCCCGGCGCGAACAGCCCGCAGCAGGCGGCAGACGTAGGCGTCGGCGACCTCGCCGACGAGCCTCAGGGTGCCCCGGATGTCGCCGCGTGCCGCCCCGGGGACCTCGGGCGCCGGGCCATCCACCGACAGAGCGACGTATTCGCTCATCGGTGGCTCACCCCTCTCGCCGAGCGTCCTCGAAGGCGCTGTATTCCCGGCGCGCCAGGTCCACCGTCTCGTCGATCCGCTGCTCCTTGATCTCCCGCTCGGCGGCGAGGTTGGACTGGACCAGCTCCTCGGTCGCCTCGTCGTAGATCTTCATCTCGGAGGTCAGACGCTCGACGTTCTGGGTCAGGTAGAGCGAGGTCTCCGAGGCGAGCACCGCCACCCGGTTGACGCTCTCCTTCAGCGACGCCATCGCCTGCTGCATCTCCATCGTCAGGTCGGCGGCCTTCGCCGCCGAGGCCAGCCCGGCGAGGTTGCCCTGCAGCTCGTTGAGCACCTCGTTGCCGGCATCGTAGAGCGACTGCATGTTGGCGTGGAGGTTGGTGAGGATCTCGAGGAAGTTGTTGTTCATCTTGACGATCGACGCGATGCGGTCCTCGGCGTTGCTGTAGAGCCGCAGCTTGGCGCCATGGCGCCAGATGACCTGTCGCAACGCGTCGCGCTTGACCTGCAGGTCCCGCGCCTCCGCGCTCTTGCCGTCCTCGATCGCCGCCAGCTGCTGCTCGACCTGGGCCACCGCCGCCTCGAGCTCGAGCACGTGCCGGGCCGCGCGCTCCTCGTTGACCGCCGAGAGGATCATTCGCTTGTTGAGCCGCGTCACGTCCACCTGCAGGTCCTCGACCCGCTGCTGCATCGTGTCGAGGTAGTTACCGATCTGCTGCACCCGCCGCTGGGCGACCTCGATCTTCTCCTCGAGCAGGTCGTTGATCGCCCGGTCGGGCACCGCGTCCGAGATCAGCGGGATCTTCTCGAGCAGCCCGCGAAAGTTCGACCCGACCTTGCGGAAGGTGGCGATGTTGCGCAGGTGCTCCCAGGCGGTCTTGTTCTCCGCCAGGTCCTTGGTCATCTCCGCGGCGATGTCGTCGTGAGCCTTCGACAGCTCCTCGAGCGACTTGAGGTTCTGCTGGTGGCGCCCCTGATAGTCGCTGACCATCGTCTGCAACGCGTCACGCGAGTAGCCCTCGCCGTCGTAGACCACCTCCCTTTCGATCAAGCTGTCCACGTCCAGCGGCTGGTCGGCCATCGTCTGTTCCTTTCGCGCGGGTCGAGAGGCAGGAATTATCGTCGGTCGAAGGACGGATGCCAACGGCTTTGACCACCGGGCGCGCGATCGAGCTCACGGCCAGAGACGCTGATCGATCAGCCTGCGCTTCGGCCGGCCTTGCCTTCGGCGGCGTGCTCCAGCGCGATCTCGGCCACGCCGGGGGCTCCGGCGCGGGGCCAGCGCTCGCCCTCGTAGCGGGTCTTGTGGCGCATCGCGTTGTCGAGCAGACGCAGGTAATCGCGCCTGGTAACCAGCACCGCCCCGAGCCGCCAGGTGAACTCGGTGATCATCTGGCAGTCGATCAACCGGGTGCCGATGGTCTGCAGGTGCCAGGCGAGATGGGCGAAGGCGACCTTCGAAGCGTCGGTCACCCGATGAAACATCGACTCACCGGCGTACAGCCCGCGCAGGTGCACGCCGTAGAGGCCGCCGACCAGCTCGCCCTGCTGCCAGACCTCGACGCTGTGGGCAAACCCCCAGCGGTGCAGCTGGTTGTAGGCCTCGATGAACGGATCGGTGATCCAGACCCCGCCTTCACGATGGGCCTCGCGGCAGGCCCGGATCACGCCGTCGAAGTCGCGGTCGAAGGTCACCTCGAAGCCGCCGCGGCGCATCATCTTGCCCAGCTTGCGGGGCAGCCGGATCTCCCAGAAGATCCCGCGCGGGTCGGGCGAGAACCAGCGAACGGGATCGCCGGACCAGGGGAAGATGCCGCGGCTGTAGGCCTCGAGCAGCCTGTCGGGCGTCATCGGTCCACCGATGGCGACGACGCCGTCTTCGTCGGCCGTCTCGGGATGTGGGAAGCTCCACTGCTCGCCCATGACTCCTGCCTCGAAATGCAGGCCTGATCCTAGGCGATGACACGAACGGAGTCGAACGGAGTCGAACGGAGTCGGATCAGCTGCACGAGGGCTGGGTCACGCCGTCCCAGCACAGCAGCGTCTCGGCGTCGACGGTGAGGTGGATCGAGTTGATCCCCTGGCAGCCGTGATAGACGTGACCGATGTCCTTGCCGGCGCTCTGGGCCTGCAGCCACTGCGGACACCAGTGATGCAGACAGACCTGGTTCGGCTGGCCGGCAACCAGGACGAAGCGCCCCATGAACACAGGTGCGCTCGGCACGCAGCACTGACCGCCGTACCAGGGGCCGCAGGACTGTCCGGCGTCGCAGTCGCCGTCGCCGCCGCAGGCCTTGGTGTTGTCGGTGTCGACGACGACGTAGGCACCGGGCGCGTTGGTGTCGACGGGCGCACCATCGGTGTTGCAGCTGTTGGTGATCGTCAGGTACCCCGTCTCGTCGAGCTGCGAGGTGCAGCTCTCGGCGATGTTGGTGTCGTAGATGTTGTAGTAGCCGGTCTTCTGCACCATCAGGATGCCGCAGCTGACGTGTGGATCCTGATTGCCCAGCGCGACCAGCTCGCCGTCGGGGTCGCCGTCGAGATTGTCGATGAACTGAAACACGGCGCCCTTCGAGGGCTCACATGCCGTCGGGGTCCCCTGGCCCGTTGGCCCGACGGTGGTAGTGGTAGTGCCGGTGCCAGTGCTAGTGCCGGTGCCGGTGCCGGTGCCGGTGCCAGTGCCAGTGCCGCCGCCGTCTGGATGACAGTCGATGGTGCTACCGTCGGTATCGCAGCTCCAGCTCCCCGCTCCCTCAGCGCTGTTGCTGGGATTCGGCGGGAAGGACCGGACGCAACGCCATTGCTGCACCTCCGCGGCGAAGCTGCAGCTCCAGCTGCCCCCCCCGACTGGAGGCGGGGCAGCGGCCGACCCGGGCTG
>JAUVBO010000407.1 GCA_030591195.1 Pseudomonadota bacterium | reverse complement strand
GGCCGAGCCCGCCCGTGCCCGTGGCGTTAGCTTTGGCACCTATGCCTGGGACTTCGGCGATGGCAAGCGGGCCCAGGTGTCCACCCCGACCGTGGCCCATACCTACGACGCGCCGCGTCGCTTCCGTGTCGTGCGGCTGCGCGTCAGCTCGAGCACCGGCCAAGCTGAGACCGTGCGCGTGATCTACGATCGCACTGCTGCGCGCGACGAGGGCGAGGGCGGCCAAGGCGTCAAGGATGGCGGCGGGAGCGGCGGCTGATGCCGCGCTACGGGCCATACCAGCTGCTCCGTCGGCTCGCCGTCGGTGGCATGGCCGAGGTCTTCGTCGCCACCGGCGCCGATGAGGTCGGGGGCGCCAAGGAGGGCCGGCAGGTGGTGGTCAAGCGGCTGTTGCCCCACCTCGGCGATCGGCCCCAGTTTGTCCGGATGTTCCTCGACGAGGCGAGCCTCACTTCCCGGCTCTCGCACCCGAACGTGGTCACCATCGACGGCTTTGGCGAGGCCGACGGGATGCACTACATCGCGATGGAGTTCGTCCACGGGCTGAGCCTCGCGGAGCTGCTGTGGAACCTCGAGGGAGAGCGGATCGACCGCGACCTTGGCTGCTTCATCCTCGCCGAGGCCTGCGCCGGCCTCGCCTACGCCCACGACAAGTGCGACGGCGGTGGCGAGTCGCTCGGCATCGTCCACCGGGACGTCAGCCCGGACAACATCCTCCTCTCGCGGGACGGGGAGGTGAAGCTGGCCGACTTTGGCATCGCCAAGGCGCGGAGCCAGATCAACCGGACGCTGCCGGGCCAGGTCAAGGGCAAGCTGTGCTACATGTCGCCCGAGCAGGCGACCCGGGCTTCAGACATCGACCACCGCTCGGACATCTTCTCTGCCGGCGTGGTGCTCTACGAGGTGACGGTGGGCGAGCGGCTCTTCGTCCAGGTCAACGACGCGGCGCTGCTGAGCCACATCATCCACGGCGAGCATCCCCCGCCGTTGCCGATCGGCTACCCGCCGCCGCTGGAGCAGGTGCTGCGCCGCTCGCTGTCCAAGGTGCCGGCGGCGCGCTACCAGCGCGCCGAGGAGATGCGCGAGGCGCTGCTCGCGCCGCTGGAAGGGCAGCCCGAGGGCTACGTCGAGCGGCTCGCTCAGCTGGTCAGCGGGGCGATGCCGCGCGAGGGCGCGGGTGATGTCGACCGGGACCGGCGCAACACCGAGGTCGGCACAGATCCCCAGGGACCGCGGCGCAAGGGGGGGGGCCAGGGCTCGTTGGGCGAGCCCGAGGAGGTGCCGACCGAGCCGGGCATCGGGCCCCTTTCGTCGCTGGAGGGCGACACGATCAAGGATATGCCGGCCGTGATCCGGGACGAGCTGGCGGCTGCCACGAGCAAGCTCGAGGTCGCCGATACGGTCAGGGGGCTCGACGCGCTGGACGGGCCATCCACGCCAAGCCCGCTGTTTCCGTCCTGGTCCGAGCCGGCGGACGGAAGGCCTCGCTCGGAGTCGTCGGAGGACTCAGCAGCGGCCACGGCGCCACAGCCCGTCTTCACCGGCAGGCCCGGCCCGCCGGGCCAGACCGACAGCGCCCTGATCACGCTCGACGACGACGGGCCGCCGCCGATCTCCAGCGCCGAGGCGTTGACCCGCAGGGTGCGGCTCTGGCACGCATCGGATCTCCGCGGGCGCTGGGCGCGCTACCGCCTGGTCGTCCTGGCCGGCGCGGCCCTCGCGGCTGCGCTGATCCTTGTGGCGTTGCTGGTGCTGCTCTAGTCCCAGAGCCCTGTCGAGGATTCATCACTCCTGACAGGTGCGCCGATGCAAGTGCCCGTGATCGCGCTGTTTCGTTCGCGGCATGCGGGTTGCTTTTCCCGGTGCCATGATCCCGGGCAGGCAGCGACATTTCTGGCGCAACGTTAGCTTTCAGGATCGCGCGTGCGTCGTCTACCAGGCGTTCATGGCGTTGCGGGTGGTTGGCACCCCCAGCGCCTCGGACGGCGCGGTTGCCTGGACCCTGTTGTTGCTCGCGATCACCGCCGGGATCATCGCCGCCGTGCGCGCCGACCGCCTGCCCCGCGGGCGGCTGCGGTCCGTCGCCTACCGCGCGGGGATCTTCGGCGCCATGGTCCTCTCCTACTTCTCGCTGCAGACCGTGCTGCCCGCCCTCGATCCGGTCCCGCTTGATCGGTCGCTGCTGGCGCTCGACCGGGCGCTGTTCGGCGAGACGCCGGCGCTGGCGCTGGCGCCGTTGGCGACCAACGTCGCGCTGGTGGAGTGGTTTTCCTTCTTCTACTTCAGCTACTACCTGCTGCTGGCGCTCGGCTTCTTGCCCGCTCTGTGGAGCGACCGCGGCAGCCGGCCGATGCGTGAGCTGTTCGTCGGCGCGACCGTGATCAGCTGCCTCGGCTATGCCACCTACACCCTGGTCCCCGGCCTCGGGCCCTGCGCCACGGTGCGCTTCCCCGCGCCCCTGGTCGGCGGACCCGGGTGGCAGGTGGTCCGCAGCAGCGTCGACGCGGCCGGGGCCAAGCTCGACATCTTCCCGTCGCTGCACACGGCGTTTCCGACGTTCCTCGCGCTACACGCTCGCGCTCACCGGCGCCGCCTGACGGGGCCGCGTCGCCACGGCTGGTTGCTCTGGGCGTTCTTCGCGCTGAACATCGTCGGCGCGACGATGTTGCTCCGCTGGCACTACGGCATCGACGTGATCGCCGGCCTGGCGCTGGCGGGCCTCGCCCGCTGGGCGGCGGTGAAGGTCGCCGAGCAGGAGCGCGGCCGCGCGGTGATCGGCCTGCAGCCGGTCTGGCCCTGAAGGCGATCATTGCCGACCCCTGCCGGTTCGGAGCAAACTCCCTTAGGGAAGGAGAGCGATGGGACCTAACGGGCAGCGACCGGCCGGCGGCGCCCGATTGCTAGAGCGCTGGGCCTGGGGCTCGATAGCCCTGAATATCCTGCTGTCGGCGTTGAACCTCGGCATGGCCCTGACGTCGTCGAGCGTCGCGATCGCCGCCGAGATGGTGCACAACGTCGTCGACCTCGCCGCCTCGGTGGCGGTGCTGGTCGGGCTGAAGATTTCGCGCCGGCGCTCCCAGGAGTTTCCGTACGGGCTGCACAAGGTGGAGAACCTCGTGGCGGCGGGCGTGGCGATCCTGATCTTTGTCGCGGCCTACGAGCTGATCAACATGGCGATCCTCGGGGCCAGGCCGCCGTTGGTGATCAGACCGTGGATCCTCGCCGGGGTCGCGGCTAGCGCGGCGCTGCCGTTCGCCTTCAGCGTGTTCGAGGGGCGCGCCGCCCGTCGCGCCAACTCCCCCAGCCTGTGGGCTGACGCCAAGGAGTTCCGGGTCCACGTGCTGACCTCGGGAGTGGTGCTGGTCGCGCTCGTCGTCCACCTCTCCGGCAGCTCCCTGCCGCTGGAGCCGGTCGCAGCAGTGATCGTCGTGCTGGCAGTGCTGAAGACCGGCTGGGAGCTGCTGTCGGACGCGATGCGTGTGTTGCTCGACGCGTCGCTCGATCAGCAGACGCTCGGCGACGCACGCCGGATCATCGACCGGCATCCGGCGGTGGTCGGCGTGCGGGAGATCAGAGGGCACAACGCGGGTCGCTTTCGCTTCCTCGAGGCCGTCGTCGACGTGCGAGTGCGCGAGCTGCAGCAGGCGGACGTGATCGGCCGGGAGCTCGAGGGTTCCCTGTGCGAGGAGATTCCCTTCGTCGAGCGGGCGCTGGTTGACGTGCGCCGCGGAGCCAAGGAGGTGCTGCGCGCCGCGATACCGCTCGACGGGCCCGATGGCGCGCCGAGCGATCACTTCGGCACCGCCCCCCACTTCCTGCTCGCCGACCGACCGCGCCACGCGCCGGAGATACGGCGAAGAGACTTCGTGACCAACCGGTTCGCCGGCGGTCCTCGAGGCCGTGGCCTCAAGGTGGCCCACTGGCTGATCGAGGAGGGGGTGGACGTCGTGATCACCCGCGATGATATTGCCGGCAAGGGACCGGGGCACGCCTTCGGCGAGGCCGGCGTGACGGTGGTCGTCAGCCCGACCGAAGCGGTGGATGAGGCGCTGGCGCAGGGGTTCGCCGCGCTGGGCCTCAGCAACGGCGCCGGGGAGCAATAGCTCAGGAGGACGGAGGACCGGGTCGGTCCGCTGGGCTGCCGTCGAGCTGCCTGAGCACCCGATCGATGATCGCATCCGCCGCCGCGGCTTCTGCGACGATAACGTGGGAGGCGCCGGCTCGCTCCAGCCGCTTCATATCAGCGTCGTAGGCGGTGCGCACGGTGATCCGGAGCTCTGGCGCCGCGCGTCGAGCCGCCTGGGTGGCGCGAGCCGTGGCGTCGGGATCGTTGATGGCGATCACGAGGTCGCGGGCTTCGGCGACCCCGAGGCACTCGAGCACCTCGGCGCTCGTCACGTCTCCGAAGCAGGCCGGCTCTCCTTCCAGAGCCGCGTCCCGAACATTCTCGGTGTTGAGGTCGACGATGATGTACCGGACGCCGATCCGCGCCAGTGAGCGGGCGAGGTTGCGGCCGGTCATGCCATACCCGGCGATGATGACGTGGTTTGCAAGCGGCTCCGCTTCCCGCATCTCCTCTGTCGTTCTGACCTGAAGAAGACGGGTCAGAGGATTGAACCTCCCCAATCCACCCGCTAAGTGGGGCCCCAGAGCGATCCAGAACGGCGTCGCCAACATTGAAAGGACGATCGCCACGGTGAGGTTTCTGTGAAGAGGCTCGTCCAGGAGGCCAGTCCCT
>JAUVBO010000647.1 GCA_030591195.1 Pseudomonadota bacterium | reverse complement strand
GTCGATGTCGAGCCGCTGGTGGAACGCCTTGGCCGTCCCGACCGCGTCCTGGCCCATCATTGCGTCGACGACGAGGAAGATGTTCTTGACGTGGGTCCGGAGCTTGATCTCCGCCAGCTCCGCCATCAGCGGCTCGTCGATCGCCAGTCGACCAGCCGTGTCGAGCAGCACCACGTCGTGTCCGCGCTGCCGGGCGAGGTCCAGGGCGCGCTCGCAGATGCCGGGCGGGTCACCCGAGTCTTCGGAGTAGACCGGCATCTTCAGCTGCTCGCCGAGGACCTTGAGCTGCTCGATCGCGGCCGGGCGGTAGACGTCGGCGGCTACCAGCAGCGGGCGCTTGCGCTTCTGCTTCTCGAGAAAGCGTGCCAGCTTGCCGGTGGTGGTGGTCTTGCCCGAGCCCTGCAGCCCGACCATCATCACCACCGTCGGCCCCTTCTTGACATAGGCGAGGTTGGTGTCCACCGGCCCCATCAGGTTGGTCAGCTCGTCCTGGCAGATCTTGACGAAGTGCTCGCCGGGGCTGACCTTGGACTTCTTGCCCTTGGCCCGGGCACGCAGCTTGACCGTCTCGCCCAGGGCCTTGTCCTTGACCCGGCCGAGGAACGTCTTGGTGACCTTGAACTCGACGTCCGCCTCGAGCAGCGACATGCGCACGTCGCGCAACGCCTCGTCGATGTTGCCCTCGTCGAGCTCGGCGATCCCCTGCAGCCTGTTGCGAGCAGCGCGGAATCCCTTACTTAGCGTTTCGAGCATCGAATGATGTCCTCAGGAGCGCCCCAGCCAGAGGGGAAGCTCTTAACGATTCACGGTAGTTTGGCCCCGCCAGGCCAACAGTACCCCTAGCACAAGCCGGCCTCGGCAGACAACCCGCCGGACCCCTCTTCGGTGGTGGGTCACATCTCGGCGAACTCGTCGCCGTCGAAGCGGAAGCTGCGCCGCTTCTTCTCGGCCCAGGGCAGCAGGATCGGGTAGGCGTCGCTCGCCGGGCGCTCGCGGAAGGTCTCCTGCGTGAAGCCCCGGGCCTGCGGCTGGTCGATGATGATGTCGACTCCGCCGGGGGACTTGCGCCGTCGTCTCCGGCGCTTGAGCGTCACGCGGTTCTTGATCAGCCGCGAGCCCTGGCCCTTGCTGACCTCCTGAAGGATCGGCCGGACGAAGGCGTTGGACGAGTCGAAGCGGTAGACGGCCAGCAGCTCGCGAAAGCCGCCCGAGGAGCGCTCGACGAAGCGCATCAGCAGCTCGGCCTTGCGATCCCCGTTGAGGTCCATGGCCCGGATCCACTTCATGTCGCTCGGCGACCGCACCGGCAGATCGAGGTAGAAGTAGCCCCCCCGCGGCAGATCGTGGCCGACGATGCCGAGGGTCCGGCCGACGAAGACCACCTGCTCCAGCCGTCGGTCGCCAACGACGTCGACGTTCTTCCGCCAGCGGATCTGGCGCGAGCGGTAGCCCTTGTCGCGCAGGAACGAGGTCAGGTTGGCCTGTTCCTGGGCGAAGATCAGCTTGCTTCTCCCCGACGAGATGCGGCTCTGGACCTTGCGCGCGGCCTTCGAGTCCGAGTCGGCCACGGTCACCGCCAGGGCCAGCCAGGGCATGCCCTTGCGGTAGCCCGGCACTCGCGAGAGCGGCAGGCGGACCTCGACGCTGTAGCCGTCGGTCTGCATCGCCTCGGCGACGGTGACGCCCTTGGCCGGTCCCCTTCGTCCCCAGCGCACGCGGAGCTTGACCGTGCGCAGGTCGCCGGGGTGGATCACCAGCGTCCGGCCGCGAAACTTGAGCAACACATGATCGTCGCCCTTGGGTCGGGCGTTGCGGACGAAGTACTCATCGGTGACCCGCACGGCGAGGTAGAGGTGGCGGTCGTCGTGGTTGCACGAGACCGAGAAGCTGAGATCCTTCGGTCCCGACCACTCGCCCCGGCCCTGGATCACCGCCGAGCCCGAGTTGACCTCGAGCTTCTTGACCCCGCGCCAGTCACCGAGCAGGCCGTCGATCTGGATCCCGCCCTTGGCCACCGGCGCGCAGGGGATGCTCGAGGCTCGGGCCGGGATGGCGGCCAGTAGCAGCGAGATGGACAGCAGCAGAGAGCTGGAGCGGAGCACGTACCGGATCCCCCGTGGTGGCGCGCTGGGGAGGGAAGCTACCTGATGATCTCCTGGCGCTCCCAGCGCTTGTAGGAGGCGATCAGCTCGCTGCCCTTGTCGAACTCGAGGTTGATCAGCACGATCGAGTTGCGGGCGCCGCGGTAGTCGAAGCCCTTGGTGCGGCTGCGGTCGATCTGCAGGCCGTCGAGGGCCACCGCCAGCGAGGAGCTGATCGGCACGTACTCGAGGACCACCGGCGAGGCCGCGCCGATGATGCTGTCGATGATGACCTGCAGCGTGTTGCCGAGGTTTTTCTGACAGACGTCGCCGACCTGTCCGCCGACGGCCTGGGCCACCTCGCGGTAGCCGTGAGCGACGTCGGCGTTGCAGGAGTTGTTGCAGACGCCGCCGATCACGTGGAAGGTCGCCACCGCCTCGGGGTCGATCGCGCCCGAGAAGAGGTCGATGTACTTCTTCACCGCCGACGTGACCTGTCCCTGGGACGCCGCGTCGAGCTGGCAGAGGTCGTAGTCGCCGTAGTCGAGGATGCTGTTGAGGCTGTTCGGGATCTCGTCGGTGGCGACGATGAAGGCGGCGCTGGCGTTGGAGCGGAACCTGCTCTGGTCGTTGAGCGCCCGCGGCAGGTGCTTCTTCATCGCCTCCTCGGCGTTGACCAGGCCGTACTCGCTGGCCATCTCGTTGCCGGGCGGGTTCTTGATGCAGGAGGAGAAGATCGCCTGCTCGCTCGAGAGCAGGAAGCGGTCGGTGCCGCCGTCGTCCGAGGCGTTGGAGCTGATCTTCGAGCAGAACTTGCCGACGGCGAAGGCCTGGCTGGTGTCCTGCGGGCTGACGACGTTGGTGACGCCCATGCGGAAGTCGAGGCCCGAGGCCAGCGCGCGGGAGAAGAAGTCATTGGCGTTGGCGACGATGTCGTCGCGGTTGTCGCTCATCGAGCCCGACTCGTCGATGACCCAGACGATGTCGGCCACCGGCAGCTTGTCGATCTCGCCGACGTCACACTCGTCCGACACGAGGTCGGCGGCAGTGGCGAGCGCGGTGCCGTTGGAGAGGTCGTCGACGATGAAGCCGGTGGGCCGCGCGACGTCCTGGTAGTTGTTGCGGCTGGCCACGGCGCCCATCACCAGCAGGCGCCACTTGGACTTGTCGCCCGAGTCGATCGGGTCGCCGTTCTTGTCGCGGATCAGGACGTGGTTGTCGCTCTCGTCCTTCTTGAACTCGAAGCGCTTGACCGTGACGAAGCGGACGATGAACTCGGTGTTGCTGCCGCCGAACGGGTTGGGCAGGTTGCCGAGCTGCGCCATCGGCTTGCCGAGCAGGGCGCCGACCAGCTCGTTGCGCACGGTGGAGACGTTCGAGGCGGACGAGAGCTTGAAGTCGAGGATCGTGCCCTTGATGTCGTCGTAGCGGTCGTGGCTCTTGCCCTGGGTTCCCGAGGCCCGGATGGTGACCGTACCGGTGCCGCCGGGGATGTTGTTCTGGAGCGCCTGCAGGATGTCGGTCAGCTCGTCCTGGACGCTCTCCTTGGTGGTGTCGCGGGAGATGACGAAGCCGGC
>JAUVBO010000720.1 GCA_030591195.1 Pseudomonadota bacterium | reverse complement strand
CGGCGTGTGGCGGGTCTACTGGCTGCACCGGGATCAGACCGAGATGTACCTCTCACTCCGCGCCCGCTACTAGCCCGACCGGGATCTCTTGGCGCCGAGGGCACGGATCACGATCGGGGTCGTGGGCGAGCAGCGCACCAGCAGGCAAGGGCTGGCGCCGGCCCGGCGGTAGGGACCCTTGGCCGCGGCCCCGGCGAGCTGGCTCGGGCGCCCGTCGATGATCAGCTCCGAGGCGTCGTGCAGCAGCGTGTAGCCGAGGGCGAGCAGCTCCACCTCCTCGCCCGCGTGCAGCTCGTAGCCCCGCCCGTCGCGGCGCAGGGTCTCGTGGTCGAGATCGTGTGCCGCGATCAACTCGACGAAGGCCGGCGAGTCGGTCCCCGGCGGCAAGGCGAATGGACGGCCCGCATACCGTGCCGCGAGCCAGGGGGCTCCGTCGAGCTCGACCACGACTGGTGGCTGGCCCTCGGCGAGCACCGCGAAGTGGCGGCCGGCGAAGGCGCGCACGGCAGTGCCGTCATCGCGCAGCAGCCAGCGGTCGCTGAGCAGCGCTCCGTCGATGCCCGGCCCCCCGGAGAGGCGCCCGCGGAGCCGGATCGCAGGCGGCATCGGCGCCCCGGGGTGGCACAGCGCGGCGAGCTGCCCGGCGTCGAGCAGCGCGAGCGACGGCTGGCCCAACGCCTCGAGAGCCTGCCTGGCAGCGGCGCTGTCTGGAATGGCGAGCTCGGGCCGGGGGTCGCGGCCCGACCGCGGCCCGACGAACGGAAACAGCAGCATCAGCAGGGAGAGCAGGGCGAACAGCAGCACCACTACCGCGACGAAGGCCACGGTGATCCAGGCGCTCTCGATCCCAGCCAGTCGCAGGCCGAGCTTGACCAGCACCAGCAGCGGAAAGATGTAGAGCAGGCGCACCAAGGGCCGAATCGCGCCCTTCAGCAGCTCGAAGAGTCGCGCGGCTCCGGCCAGGCGGTAGCGCAGGTAGAGGGCCGGCGGAGGCGTCTCGCGGTCGGCAGGGGTGCCCCCCGCGCGGCAGAACAGCTCCTGGGCCTCGTCGGTGCTGACCAGCGCCACGCTGGTGAAGCCGCTTTCCTCTGCCCCGGAGCTCATGGCGGCGACGAGCTTACCGCACAACTGTTATCATGGCCCTGCTTATGGTCGGACTGCTGAAGATCATCGGTTTGATCCTGCTGACCACCTTCGGGTTGGCGCTGACCACCGAGTACCGCCCGGAGAGCCTCGATGCCCGGGCCGAGGTGCTCGGCTACCCGGTAGTTTCGATCAAGCAGATGCGCCCCCGCGGGCTGATCGCCATCGGCCAGGTCGACGCGCGCGGCGTGCTGGTGATCTCCCAGCTCGGCTTCGGGGTGGTGGCGATCACCCAGGCCGGCGCCGGGCTGCTGTTCATGCTGGGGCAGGTTGGTGGCGCCCTGGTGATGATCGGACAGCTCGGGATCGGGTTGCTGTTCTTCCTTGGCCAGGTCGGCGGCGGGATCCAGGCGGGCGGGCAAGGGGTCTTCGGCCGACGGCCGAAGCAATACCTGTCATCGATGAGCAATGAGCTCTCGGAGCTGCTGTCGTTTCGCGGCTAGCTGCTGTCGCCACCGATCTTCTTCGTCGCCACCAGGACCGGGTGTCCTGCGGGCGCGAGTTGGGACAACGCTTGGTCGAAGTCCTCGCGGTCGACGAGGCACAGCGGGACCAGCAGCGATCGCCCGGTTGATCGGCGTACCTGGAGCAAGGTGACGAAGGGGAGTCGGACCAGCCGCGCGCTGGTGATCGTTTCCCAGGTTGCGAAGGTCAGCGTGCCCCAGGCGGTGCGGGACGCGAGGCCCGTCTGCCGCAGGTGGACGATCAGCCGCTGGGAGAGGGTGAGGGCGGCGAAGGCCACCGCCGCCAGCAACAGCGCGGCGAAGAGCAGACCGAGCAGCGCCACCTTCGGTCCGAGGCCGACGGCCACCGCCTGCTGGACCACGGCGGTGATGCGCGGGCCGAAGCCGATGTAGGCCGCGAGCACCAGCAGCGGCAAGGGCGCGGCGCAGAGGGCGAGAAACAGCGGGCCGAACGCGGCCCGGAATACCAGCGTGTCGGTCATCGAGGCGCATCGTAAAGAACGCGCTTCGGATCCACAAAGGATTTAACCGGAGGGGAGGCGGGGGAGAAGCGGAGAACGACGAAGCCCGGAAGAGGGGGCCGGGCGACGTCGATCCGTGAGTCTAGCGGGGGAGCATCGCCGAGAGCGAGCCGGCGGAGAGATCGAGGTTGAGCCAGACGTCGTAGGCGTCCTTGATCCCGGAGGTGGTCATGACCTGGATCTTCGCCGTGATCGTCCCTGCAGGGCCTCGCTGGACCACGTCGGGGGAGTCATCGACCACGAGGTTGAATGACAGCACTCCGTGATCGCCCAGCGACGACAGCTCGCATGGCTGGGAGACCGCGTCGCCGTTGGCGTCGATCCAGATCTTGAGCTGGCTGAAGACCTGATCCTTGTGATCGACCACACCGTCACCGTTGCCGCCCTGCGCGGACTCGTCGTACATCGCCATTCGGCGCGCTCCGTCGTAGCAGAAACGGTCGCCACAATAGTCGCTCATCAGCTCCTTGGCCGAGGTGATCGCGCCGTCGCCGTCGAGATCGATCACCACCATCGCCTCGTTGCGGCCAACCCAGGTTACCGGCTGCTTCTTGCCATTGAGCAGGAAGTCGAACATCACCTTCTCGGTCGACAGCTCGAGGCCGTTGTCATCGAGGTCGATGATCAGCGGCTCACCGCCACCGCCGTCGCCGCCGTCGCCGCCGTCGCCGCTGTCACAGGGTGCCGTCTGGCGGGCCTGGAACAGCTCGTTGCGGAGGATCTCGACGCGCTCGTCGATGCCGTCGAGGACACCGCTCTTGCGCTTGGCGTTGGCTTCCTTGAGCGCCGCGTTGTTGGTCGAGAAGTCGGCCGACTCGCAGATCTTGTTCTCGGTCATGAACTCGTCGACGCGGTTGCGCGACATCACCCGCACCTGCTCGGCGATGGCGTCGGTGTTGACCACGCAGGTGTCGACCTGCTGGATCGCCCAGGTGCGGAAGCTCTCGACGATCTGCCAGCCCTGCTCCTTGCCGAGGCTGATCGAGACGTTGCCCGAGTTGGTCTGGTCGTCGCACTGGGCGGCGGCCTTCAGCTCGTAGCCGGCATAGATCGCGGCCACGTTGACGCCGTAGTTCTGGGCAGTGGCGGCCCAGGAAACGACGAACTGGAGGCTGGTGGCGTCGAGGTCGGCGTACTGCTGGGCGATCGTCTGCTCGAGCTGGGCCTGATCGTCCTTGATCTGCTGCTGGACCTGGACGAGGACCGCGTTGACGGCCGCATCGCAGTCGTCGTTGCCGCTGGGCTCATTGTTGGCGTCGAGCGGGCAGTCGT
>JAUVBO010000872.1 GCA_030591195.1 Pseudomonadota bacterium | reverse complement strand
CCGTCGTCGAGGCCGCTGGCGTCACCGGCGGTCGCGTCGCCCACGGCCGCGTCGGCTGGCTCGGGGGTCACCCCGGCGTCGAGACGCTGACCGTTCAGGTCGAGGTCGTCCTCCAGCGGGCCGCCGTCGTTGAATCGGGAGGTGTCGGGCATCGCGGTGACGCTCGCGTCGAGCTGTGGGCTGTACCCGGCGTCAGCCGTCCCGGGGATCTCGATCGGCGTCGCGGTGCAGGACGCGGCGCAGCACCAGAGCAAGAGCGCCAGCGCGGCGGTGTATCGGCTCGACCGTCTCATCGTCTCCCCCTCGGTGCGACACTCTTCGTCTTGTGGCCCGATCCGAGCATATAGGCGATGAACCGCGAGCGCACCTGCTCGCTGGCCAGGGCGCGGTCGGCCACCGGCAGGCTGCAGATGCCCTGGAGCACCTGGTTGAAGAACCGGCTGCCCCGGCCCGCGCCGCCATCGACCAGCAGGTGGGGCAGGCGGCCTCGCTCGAGCGCCATCCGGACGCTCTTCTCGACCGGGTTGCGCGGCACGTAGCTGCGGTGGGGGCGAGCCTCCATCCCCATCGCCCGCTGGCGGCAGGCGCCGACGCAGACGCCGCAGCCGATGCAGCGCTCGACGTTGATCCGGGGCGTCAGGGTGTTGTTCTTGGTGCCCGGAACCCTCTTCGGCACCATCTCGATCGCGCCGATGGGGCAGGCCCGGGCGCAGCGGGAGCAGCCCTTGCAGGCCTCGAGCTTCGGCGTCGCCCGGTAGCCGCTTGGGTTGACCGCCGGCAGGTCGAAGTCGTTGATCGCCGTCAGCTGACCGCAGCAGCAGCCACAGCAGTTGCAGACGAACAGCGGCCGCTGCTGGACGTTGTCGGCGATCTGCACCAGGCCGGCGTCGCGCGCGGCGGCGAGGACTTCGAGCGCCTCGGCCCGCTGCACCTCGCGGCCGAACTTCCGCCGGATGATGTAGTCCGCCCCGCCGTTGAGGGTCAGGCAGTTGTCCACCGGCGCCCCGCACGCCTTGCCCAGGTGCTCGGCCTTGTGGCGGCAGTAGCAGAGCGAGACCGACAGCCGCTTCGCGTCCTCGATCAGCGCCGTCGCCCGCTCCCAGTCGAGCACCGTCGGCAGCTGATCGCCGCCGAGGGCTGTCTCGTGGACCAGCGCCCGGCCGATCACCGTCTCGGTGCCGAAGACCTCGCGCGCGAAGGCGTCGTCGCCCCGGGTGTAGGCCTCGAGCGCCTCGGCCATGCGCTTCTTCGGGACCGAGTCCTTGACCCGCATCAGCGAGTACTCGAAGAAGCCGACCACCGGGGGCGAGAGCATGTAGCGGGTGACGCCGGTGCGGGGGTGGACCAGGTCCATCACCAGGCCCTTGTCGGCCATGAGGTCGAGGCGGGCGGCGAGGGCCGCCTCGGCGATGCCGACGCGCTTGGCGATCACCTCCAGGGTCGAGGGGCGCACCGGCAGCCGGGACGCCAGCTCGGCATCCTCGGGCGTGTAGAGGATCTCGAGGATCTCCTGCCAGGCGGCGCGGGCGCCCTCGTCGGTGGGCTCTGGCAGGCCCACCGGGCCAGCGTCGAGCCGCGCGACGAGATCCTGATACTGTTGCTTGAGGAATCCGAGGTGGCCCATCGTACCTCCAGGCGTGGCCGCGGGGCGCGACGACTCCGATCTGGCCTTGCTTGATCAGGATAGTCCGATTGCTCCTGTCAAGGGTGGTGATCTTTGCACCGCCCTCGGTGCGGTTGCGGGTCAGCCGCAGGTGTTACTCTTGGGGCCGATGAAGTTGACCCGACGTACGCTGAACATGGCCAGCCTGGTGCTGGCTGGCGAGGCGATCTACGCCCTGCCGTACAACCTGCGGCGCGACTACCAGAAGCCGATCTTGCGCGCCACGGGGCTCTCGAACACCCAGCTCGGCTCGGTGAGCTCGCTGCTCGGGGTGCTGGCGCTGATCTGCTACTTCCCCGGCGGCTGGCTCGCGGATCGCTTCTCGGCGCGCAAGCTGCTCTGTTTTTCGGTGCTCGCCACCGGGCTCAGCGGCTTCTACCTCGCCGGGTTTCCCGGCTACGCCGGGATGCTGGCGCTGTTTGCCTTCTGGGGCGTGGCGACGATCCTCACCTTCTGGGCGGCGCTGATCAAGGCCACCCGGGCCTGGGGCGACGAGCAGCAGCAGGGGCGCGCCTTCGGCATCCTCGACGGCGGCCGCGGGCTGGTGGGCGCGGCGCTGGCCTCGATCGGGCTGGTGCTGTTCGCCAGTCACTCCGACCGCCTCGCCGGCCTGCGGATGGTGATCCTGCTCTACACCGGCGGGGCGATCGCCGCCTCGGTGATGGTCTGGATCGGCGTTCCCGACACGGCCCCCGCGCCGAACCCCGGGGGAGCATCGAGCCGACCTCGCGGGCAGATCGCCGAGGTGCTGCGGATGCCGGCGGTCTGGCTCCAGGGCCTGGTGATCTTCGCCGCCTACTCGGCCTACTGGGGCACCTTCGACTTCGCGGCCTACGCCGTCGACGCCTACGGCGTCGATGAGCTCTTCGGCGCCACGCTGAGCACCATCGGTGCGTGGATGCGGCCGATCTCGGCGGTCGGCGCGGGGCTGCTCGCCGACCGCTTCGGCGCCAAGCAGGTGGTGGCGGTGGCGTTCGCGGTGGTGGCTGGCGGCTTTGCGCTGTTCGCCCTCGCGCCGTCGGGCACGATCTGGGTCCTCTGGGCCAACGCGATCGTCGTCTGCTCGGCGGTCTACGCCCTGCGCGGGGTCTACTTCGCGCTGCTCGAGGAGGCCAACATCCCCGTGGCGCTCACCGGCACCGCGGTCGGCGTGGTGTCGTTCCTCGGCTACACCCCGGACATCATCAACCCGCTGCTCAGCGGCTACCTGCTCGATGCCTACCCGGGCGCCGCCGGCCACCAGCACTACTTCTCGATGATCGCGGTGCTGGCGGTGGTCGGCTGCGTCACCGCCGTCGGCCTGCAGCGCT